>CANQFH010000018.1 GCA_947598425.1 uncultured Bacilli bacterium
CATAAAATTTATTCAACGATTTTAAAACAGCTTTTCCATTTACATCATATCTATAAACTCTGTTAATAATAAAGGTTGAACAAAGTGCTTCTAAATATTTATATAATGTATCTGTTGCTACTTTATTACCACTTTTCTCTAAGTAATCCAATACATTTGTTGCTGAAAATTTCCTAGTTTCAGTTTCTAAAATATATTGTAGTATTTTATTAAATGAAGTAACATCGGATATTCCTAGTCTTTCTACAACATCTTTAAGAAGTATTGAATCGTAAACATCTCTAATATAATTCTCTTTGGCATCAGTACTTTCGAAAGCAAATCTTTGAGGTAAAGTTCCCCATTCAAAGATATCTAATAATAAATCAAAGTAATTTTCTGGTTTAGTGTTAGTTATTTCCACAGCTTCTTTAAATGACAAAGGATTAATTCTAAAACTTACATATCTACCTGATAAATCGGTTGATAATTCAAAAAAAGTCATTTTGCTATTGGAGCCCGTAATAAAGATACTAAATTGGTTTGTAATTCTTAGAGAATTAATAGCTTTTTCAAATTCTTTTACTTTTTGAACTTCATCTAAAAATACATAATATGTATTTTTATCTTTTGCTAAACTTTTGATATAATTATTTAATTCTATCGCATTTGTGATATTAGCATAATCAAGTGATTCAAAATTAATATATATTATATGATCATCTTTAATTCCACTATCTTTAATTTCTTCTATTATTTGTTGTAATATTACAGATTTTCCACTTCTTCTTAATCCACACAAAATTTTTATTAATGAATTTACATGATAAAAATCTTTAATTTTATTTAAATAATAACTTCTTTTTAACATAATATCCACCTCTTTATTAATATTATATAATAAAATTATGCAAACATAAAGTTTTTTTGTTGAATTGGAAAAACTTTTTAATTTTCATATTTTTTTGGTTAGATTGGAAAAACTTTATAAGTAAATAAAAAGAAGTAGCAATCTACTATTTCTTTTCAATCTTTTCTTTTCCACCCATATAAGGTTGTAACACTTTTGGAATAAGTATACTACCATCTTCTTGATAATTGTTTTCAATTAAAGCAATTAACCCTCTTGGTGTTGCTACTACAGTATTATTTAAAGAACATAAATATTTATTTCCTTCACTACTTTTATAACGAATTCCTAATCTTCTTGTTTGAGCATCACCTAAGATAGAACAAGATCCTACTTCAAAATATTTTTTTTGTCTTGGACTCCAAGCTTCAACATCACATGATTTAACTTTTAAATCTGCTAAATCACCACTACAACATTCTAAAGTACGTACTGGAACATCTAGGCTTCTAAAGAATTCTACAGTATAACTCCACATTTTATTATACCAATCCATACCATCTTCCATCTTACATAAAACAACCATTTCTTGTTTTTCAAATTGATGAACTCGATATAATCCTCTTTCTTCTAAACCATGAGAACCCCCTTCTTTTCTAAAGCAAGGTGAATAACTTGTCATTGTTAAAGGTAAATCTTCTTCTTTTAACATTTGACCAATATATCTACCCATCATAGAGTGTTCACTAGTTCCAATTAAGTATAAATCTTCTCCCTCTATTTTATACATCATTGCTTCCATTTCTTTAAAAGACATAACTCCCGTAACTACATCACTACGAATCATAAATGGTGGCACATAATAAGTAAAGCCTTTATCAATCATAAAGTCACGAGCATAACTAAGTAGCGCACTATGAAGACGAGCAATATCCCCTTTTAAGAAGTAAAAACCTTCACCACTAGTTCTGCCAGCTGCTTCTTTATCCATACCATCTAAAGTATTAATAATATCAGCATGATAAGGTATTTCATAACTAGGTACTACAGGTTCACCATATTTTTCAATCTCAACATTTTCACTATCATCTTTACCTATTGGTACACTAGCATCAATAATATTAGGAATAACCATCATTCTAGTTTTAATTTCTTTTTCTAATTTTTCTTCTTCTTCCTCTAACTTAGGTATTTCTAAATTAATTTTACCAACTTCATCTTTTACTTTATTAGCTTCATCTATTTTCTTATCTCTCATTAAACTACCAATTGAGGCACTTAATTTATTCTTTTCATTTCTTAAATTATCTAAATTAGTTTTACATTCCCGATATTTAATATCTAAATCATATACTTCATCAACTAAAGGTAATTTTTCATCTTGATACTTTTTCTTAATATTTTCCTTTACTAAATCTTTTTGTTCTCTAATTAATTTAATATCTATCATAATTTTCCTCCTAAATAAAAACCACAAAATTACTTCAAGGAGCAATTCTGCGGTACCATCCAATATATTACTAATTAGTTTTTAACGACACTACCCGTTATCTATTAAATACTCTCAGAAAGGAGATTCACATACCATTATTATTAGTTTCCACCACCCACTAATTCTCTATTTAATAATTAATATCCTACTAATCTTTCTTCAACGATTTCTATCTAAAATATAACACATCTCTTTTTATTATGCAATATTTTATTTATATCTATTCATTTCTCTCATAACTTGTTTAACTTGCTTTTGACTTGGCTTTCTTCCCATGCTACTCATCATAGCTTCAATCATTTTTTCATTAATTGGGGGATTCTTAGTTAGATATTTTTTCATAATAAATCTTGATAGGAAAAAACCAATTATTAACCCAACTACTAAACCAATTACTAGATATAATATATTTTCTAACATTATTTATTTCCTTTCTTTTCTTTCTTTAATAAATCTCTTATTTCTTCTAATAATAAAACTTCTTCTGTTTTCGGCTTTTCCACTACTTCTACTTTTACTTCTTCTTTTTCTTTACCTTTTTTACCTAATTTATGAATATCACTATTAAGTCTATTCATAACTTTAACAACTATGAATAAACATATAGCATTTATGAAAAAATCAAATACTGATTGAATAAATGCTCCATACATTATTTGTTCATCTTTAATAGTTATGGAAAGATTTGAAAAATCCACACCTCCAAAAACTATTCCAATTATTGGTGTTAAAATATTTTCAACTAAACTAGTTACAATGGCTCCAAAAGCTGCTCCGATAATAACACCGACAGCTAAATCAACAACATTACCTCTAGCTATAAACTTCTTAAATTCTTGTATCATTTCTCATCACCTAGTACTTATTTTATACTCATATCTAATTCTAGTCAAATAAAAATAATACAAATTAGCATTTTTTTCCAAATATTTTATTGCAATTTTTCTTGGTTCAGTGTATGATATTAAACCAAGAAGAGGATTGTATTCTTCTAATATAAAAATAGCAAACATTTTATTTTCTTCTACATCTTTTAATTTATTATTACTACTTTTATATATTAGTATAACTACATTAATATATTATTTATAATAACAATCCTTTTCTAAATATTAATGTAGTTTTAAAAAAAGAATTTGCAACAAAATTCTTTTTTTAATTCATAGCTCTTTTAAACATTTTTTCTAAATCATAAATACTAAATTTAATAATAGTAGGTCTGCCATGAGGACAATTATAAGGATTATCACAATTAAGTAAATTCTTAAGTAATCCTTCAATTTCTAACATTGATATATGTTCATTAGCTTTAATAGCCATCTTACAAGCTAAAGTAATGGCAACATTTTCTCTAAATTTAATAATATCAAAATTATCGGGCATATTAATTATTAAATCTAATATTTTTCGAATACTTACTTCTTCATAACCAGTTTTTAACCAAGTTGGATGAGCTTTAATAACAATAGTATTAATACCAAATTCTTCCCAAATAAAACCAATATTATTAAAGATATCTTGATGCTCTAAAAAGCTTTGATATTCACTATGAGATAATTCAATATTAATTGGTATTAATAAATTAGTTATATTTATTTGTTCATTCTTTAAATTATTTAAATAATTCTCATAATTAACTCTTTCTTGAGCAGCATGTTGATCTAATAAATAGATACCCTCTTCATTTTCACAAACTATATAAGTTCCTAAACATAATCCTACGGGATATAATACTAATTTTTTAAATTCCGGATTCTTAACTACCTCTTCTTTTTTTTCTTCTCCAAAATCAAAAGTAGTTTGAATACCATTATCTTTAATATTTAATTTTTCTAAAGGAATAAATTTATCTTCAACTTCATTATCTTGGACATTCATCTCTGGTATTAATAAACTTTGATATAAAGCATCTTTAATAGTGTCATATAATAATTTTGTTAAATCTTCCATTTTACTTAACTTAACATCTTGTTTAGTTGGATGAATATTCACATCTACTAAAGTTGGATCAACGTCAATATTAATAACCACTACCGGATATTTACCATCAGGTTTATAAGTATAATAAGCATCATTTATAGCGCGATTAATATCATTATTACGAATAACTCTTTTATTAATAAATGTTATCATATGATTACGACTAGCTTTTAATATTTCCGGTTTACAAACATAACCATGAATAACAAAATCATCATTCATACTTTTTATTTCTAACATTTTAGAAGAAATACTACCACCATATATTTCATGAATAGTTTTAAGTAAATTATTACTACCACTAGTCTTTAAAATGGTATTACCATTATTAGTTAAAGTAAAAGAGATATCCGGATTACATAATGCTAATCTTTCTAAATAAGAAATACTATTAGAAAGTTCTGTAGCTTCACTCTTTAAATACTTTAATCTAGCTGGAGTATTATAAAATAAATTAGTTATAGTTATTGAGGTTCCATTACGAGCACTACTAAAAGTATCTTCTAATAAAATACCTCCTTTAAGATGAATCTTAGTACCAATATCTTCTTTACAAGTTTCTAAGATAACTTCAGAAACACTAGCAATTGATGGTAAAGCTTCACCACGGAATCCTAAAGTATCTATAAAAAATAAATCATCATCTTTATATATTTTACTCGTGGCATGTCTTTGAAATGCTAAATGAGCATCTTCATTATCCATACCTATTCCATCATCAATAACATTTATTTCTTCTAATCCCCCTTTAAGAAGATTAACTTTAATATTCTTAGACTTAGCATCTATACTATTTTCTACTAATTCTTTTACAACAGAAGCACACTTTTCAACAACTTCCCCTGCTGCTATTTTATTAGCTAAATTTTCACTCATTACTTTAATAACACTCATATATATTCCTCTAATCAATTATTGAATCTCTTATTATTAATTCTTTATTACTTTTAATATTAATTTTATTTTTAATATAAATAAATCCTTCATTTAATATAATATCTTTATATTCTAATTCATTATTATAAATTAAATTATTATTCTCTTTTTTACTATTTATTTTAATATTACTAGGTACAAATATCGTAATATTCCCTTCTCCATTAATTTTAATATCTCCAATAGTATAAACATACTCTTTATTTAACTTTTTAGTTATACATTTAATATTATTATATACTAAAGGAACCTCTTTAATATTAAAACCAGGACTATCATATATTATATAATTATCTTTCTTAATTTTAATAAAATCTAAAGTAGTATTTTGATATTTAGAAGTTGTTAATTTAGTTTGAAATAATTCGTTAATTAAAGTTGACTTACCTGAAGATGTTTCACCACAAAAGATGATATTATTATCATTTAAATAACTTTTTAAATATTCTAAATGTAATTTATTTTTAGCACTTATAAATAAGACATCTTCAATATTATATACTTTCTTAATATTTTCTATTAGATGTTGGATATTAAGATTACTAGGTAGTAAATCACATTTATTTATTACTAATACTTTTTGATTATTAATCATTTTATATAACTTAATAACTTCATTATTTAAATTTAAATAGTCAGTTATAAATATAGTAAAATATTTTAAATTATTAATCTTTTTTATAATATCTTTATTATTTAAATTATTTACTTTAATATAAGTATTATAATGAATTGTTTTAAAACAACGTTCACAATAAGTATTAGTAATTTTAGGAGTATAACCTAATAAAGAAGGATCTTTATCTTGTAAAGTTATACCACAACCTTTACATTTAATCATAATATTTACCTTTAATTAAGATATCTTTTTTATTTAACTTCTTAATTATAATCCTTTCTACTTTTCTTGCTAAACGTACTAAGAAAGGTTCTTCTTCACTTATACCATTAACTAAAATAGTTGTAAAATTCATTTTATTACCCCCATAAATATCAGTAAGTAGGACATCTCCAATCATAGCAACTTCAATATCTTTTAAATTATATAAATCTAAAATCTTTTTATATTTTTTAGAAAATGGTTTTTTAGCTTTATAAGCTGAATCAATATTTAATTTTTCTTTAAAAGGTCTAATTCGATTTTTATTACTATTAGAGACAATAATGACTATAAAATTCTTTTGTAATTCAAATATTAACTCTCTTAATTTATCATTGGGATAATCGACTTCATAACTAGCTAAAGTATTATTTAAATCAAATAATAAACATTTAATTCCTCTTTTTTTTAATTTTTGATAATTAATTGTATAAATACTTTGAGCATACATATCAGGTATAAATAAATCCATTATAATCCTCCTTTATTAAAATAAACTTAATTGAGCTGATTCAGGCATATCTTTAAAGACTCCTAATAAACGTAGTTTATCCATGGTAGAAGCGTTCACTTTACCTCTAGTTTGAAAATCTTCAACACAATAGAAAGCTTTTTTATTTCTTTCTTCAATTATTTGATTCGCAACCGAATCACCAAGACCATCGACAGTTCTAAATGGGGAGATTAAAGTCACACCATCAGGAGCAATTAAATAATTTTTAGCTTCACTTTTTTCAATATCAATATTACCAAATTTGAAACCACGAGCTGTCGCTTCTAAAGCTAGTTTTAAAGTTTCTAATAGAGATGTTTCTTTACTAGTGGCATCATAACCTTTACCTATAATATCATTTATTCTATTTTTGATGGCATCATAACCTGCAATCATTGTTTCTAATTCAAAATCATCAAATCTAGTAGAAAAATAAGAAGCATAATATTCAGCAGGATAATGAACTTTAAAATAAGCTATTCTAAAGGCACTCATTACATAAGCTGCTGCATGGGCTTTAGGGAACATATATTTAATTTTTTGACAAGAATCAATATACCAATCTGGAATACCAGCATCAATCATTGTTTGTTTATGTTTAGCCCAGCCTTCAGGATCTTTAGAGGCTTTACCTTTTCGAACAAATTCCATGATTTTAAAGGCTTTGATTGGTTCCATACCACATTGAATTAAGAAAACCATAATATCATCACGACAACCAATAACGTCTTTAAATGGCACAACACCTTTACGAATTAATTCTTGAGCATTTCCTAACCAAACATCAGTACCATGAGATAAACCTGATATTTTAATTAATTCACCAAATGTTGTTGGTTTAGTATCTTTAAGCATTCCAATAGTAAATGGAGTTCCAAATTCCGGTACTCCTAAAGTTCCTGTATCATTCATAATTTGTTCTTTGGTAACTCCTAGTGGTTCTGGAGATAAGAATAATCCCATCGTTTCTTTATCATCAAAAGGTACTGTTTTAACATCAATTTTTGTTAAATCTTGAAGCATTCGAAGTTGGGTTGGATCAGTATGACCTAAGATATCTAGTTTTAATACATCTTGATCAATGGCATGATAATCAAAATGAGTAGTTCGCCAAGCAGCATCAACATCTTCAGCAGGATATTGATAAGGAGTAAAATCAAAGACATCCATATAACCAGGAATAACAACAATACCTCCTGGATGTTGGCCTGTAGTTCTTTTAACACCAACACAACCCGCTGCTAGTCTTTCAATTTCCACATTGCGCATAATAATATTTTTATCTTCACAATAACCTTTAACAAAGCCATAAGCAGTTTTTTCGGCAACAGTACCAATAGTACCAGCTCGATAAACATTATCTTCACCAAATAATACCTTCGTATATTCATGGGCAGCAGCTTGGTTTAAATCTGAAAAGTTTAAATCAATATCAGGTACTTTATCGGCATTAAAACCTAAGAAAGTTGCAAATGGCATATCTTCACCATCTTTAATCATTTTAGTACCACACTTAGGACAATTTTTATCAGGAAGATCAAAACCAATACCATATTTAATTGCTAAATCTTCACCATTTTCATCTTTAAAAATAGAATGTTTACATTTGGGACAACGATAATGACTAGGAAGAGGATTAACTTCAGTTATCCCCATCATAGTAGCTACAAAAGAAGAACCAACTGAACCTCTAGATCCAACTAAAAAGCCATCATCATTACTCTTTTTAACTAACTTTTGAGCAATTAGATAAATAACATCAAAGCCACCACCAATAATACCTTTTAATTCTTGTTCAATCCGATCTTGAATATTTAAAGGTAAGGGATCACCATACCAATCTTTAGCTTTACTATAGACCATATCTTTAACGATTTCTTTAGAATTTTCAATTCTTGGTGAAAAAGGTACACCACCAGTTTCAATAATTACTTCAACTATTTCACATTTATCAGCTATTTTATTAGGATTTTCTACTACTATTTCATGAGCTTTTTCTTCTCCTAAGAATGCAAAAGCCTCTAACATTTCATCAGTTGTATAAAAATGCATACTTGGTACTTCTAAACCACTTCTATTTAAGGGATGTAATTTACCATTAAATCTTTGATTAATAATAATATCACGATATATTTTATCATCTCTAGTTAAATGATGAGCATCACTAGTAGCGCATACCATTACTCCAGCTTCTTCAGCAACTTTAACTATCTTTTTAATATGAGTATAAATATCTGCTAAAGATTTAATCATCGTATTACTATCTAAAGTTATTAAGAAAGAATAAACTTCAGGAGGTTGCACTTCAATATAATCATAATATTGCATCATTTTGGCTAGTTCTTCATCTTCTTTAGTAAAGGCAGCTTCAAAAATTTCCCCATTAACACAACCACTTCCAAAAAGAAGACCATCACGATGATTATTTAATTCATCTCGAGGTAATTTACATTGATCACCTTTATATAAATATTTAGTATTAGCATAACTAATTAATTTAAATAAGTTTTTTAATCCTACTTTATTTTGAACTAATACTGACATATGAAAAGGTCTAGAAAATCGCAACAAAGATTCTGTATCGATAGAATTATATAACTTTTGAGTTGTTTCAATATTTCTATTACTTAATACTTTAGCCATTTTATAGAAAGCAATAGCAGTTCCTTCACTATCATAATCACCACGGTGGTGAGAAGATTCATCCCAAGGAACATCTAAATTTTTAACAAGTGTTGATAACTTATGATTTTTCCACTCCGGATAAAGAATTCTAGCCATACTCATGGTATCTAAAACAGTATTTTTAAATTCACCTAAATTATATTTATGCATAGCAGCAGTAATAAAACCAATATCAAAACTAGCATTATGTGCAACCATAGGTAAATCTTTAGCAAAGTCTAAAAATCTTTTAACTACTTCTTCTTCGTTATCTTTATCTTGTAACATTTCATCTGTAATATTAGTAAGTTCCACTATCTTTTCAGGAAGTTTTCTAAAAGGATTAATAAGTTCATCAAAATGTTCCGTAACAACTCCATTTTTAATTTTAACTGCTCCAATTTCTATCATTTGATCAGAATAAGGAGTAAACCCAGTAGTTTCAGTATCGAAAACAACAAATTCATCTTCTAATAAATCATAATCTTTCAAGTTATAAATAACATCGATTTCATTGTTAACTATACTCATTTCAGCCCCATAAATGACTTTAAATTTATCTTCTTCATTTTCAATATCTTTATTAATATCACAAACAGTATGATATAAATCAGGATATGATTGTAAACAATTATGATCTGTAACTGCGACAGCTTTATGACCTAATTTATGAGCAAATTTAACTAAAGCTTTAGCATCAATTACCCCATCCATAGCGCTCATCATAGTATGAGTATGTAATTCAACTCTTTTTTCTAAAGCATTATCTACAACACCAATATCTTTACTTTTAATTGCTTCAATACTTCTACCATTTAAGACCATCATTCTTAAATAATTATCCATTTCCACATTGCCAACAATACGATACCAATTACCTACTTTTAATCCTTTTAATATGGTACGATATTCATCTTCTTTAAATCTTACAAATTTAACTAAAAAACTATCAGTTTTATCACTAACTTTTAAATTAATAATATAAGCAGTAGCTTTTTGACCTTTTCTTTCACTATTATCAATTCCAAAGACATAACCTTCAATAATAATATTTTTTTGTTCCCCAATAATATTTTTTAAATGCGTAACATCCCCATCTTTATGGAAACCAAAAATAACTGGATCATCTTTTTTCTCTATCTTAACTTCATCTCTAACACTAATTTCTTTTAATACTTCTTTATTTAATTCTTCATTTAAACTAATATTAATATCATAATTACCTAAACCATAATTATTTAATTTATTAATAATATCTTGTTTATAATCTTCTAAAGCATTCACTAAAGTTTGAGTATTTCCTTCTAAATAGATAATTTTATCTTTTACTTCTTTAAAACTATTTTCTAATCCCATTAAAGATGGATGTTCAAATACAATATCATTTAATATTCTTTTTAAATATTCTTCGATATCTTTATCTAATACATTTAAATATTCTAAAGTAATTAAACACTTTTGTTCTTTATTTATCCCTTTTTTAGCACAATTAAATAGATTGTTAATAACATCATAATTAATAACATTCTCACTACTTAAATGAACATTATATATTAAAGTATCTCGATTATATACTACTTTAACTATCTTAGAATCTTTAAAATCATCACACCAAGCAAAATCTATGCTTTTAAAAAATCTATTTAATTCTTCCATAACTACTCCTTTATCACTTTATTAATAATTATACTATATTTATCATATCTTTTTGATACTCTACCCCAGACTTTTATTAAATCATTTTTCTGAATATCTTTTAAACAAGCCATTTTATCTGGAAATATGGTAAAATCACAGATATTAGTTTCATCACTAGCTGAGATAAATGCCATTTCTTCATTTTCTTTCGTCTTAATATTCTTAATATTTTCTACCATAACATAACAAATTATATTTTTAAAGACATTTTCTTTAATTTTATCTAATTTTATTATCCCTTTTTGAGAATCTTCTAAATACTTACTAGCAGGATGATTAGATATATAAAAACCATAACTATCTTTTTCTCTTAATCTTTCTTCCTCTACTGTATCATCTTCTAAATAATTTAATTTAGGTATTAAAGTATCTTCTCCTAAATCATTATATAACAAACCATAATTCATTAAAATATTTAAATTATTTTGCAAACTTTTAACATTAATATTAAAATCTCTTAAACTAAAAGAATTTATTAATATTAAATAATCATCTTTATTTAAAAAATTAATAGTTCTTTTAAAAAAATCAAAAATATCTTTATATAAACCATTTTCATTTCTTTCTGTAATTATTTCTTTAACTTTTTCAGTCTTTATATTTTTAATCATTTTAAATGGTAAATAAACATTTTGTTCTTTTAATACAAAATTATTTAATGAATAATTAATACTAACATAATTAATATAATAATTATTTCTTTTTAAATCATTTAAGTATTCTTTAATTTTATCATTAGAAGTACTCATATCTAATAATTCAAAAGTAAATAAAGCAGGATAATGAACTTTTAAATAAGCCATTTCATAAGAGATAGAGGCATAAGCAACAGAATGGGCTTTATTAAAACCATAAGAAGCAAAGGCGATAATATGATTATAAATATTAGTAGCTAAAGATTTAGAATAACCATTTTGCATACATCTATTAATAAATTCATTTTGATAGTTTAAAATAATTTTTTCTTTCTTTTTAGCCATAGCTCTTCTTATATTATCAGCTTCGGCATAAGAAAATGAAGCCATTTTAACTAATATACTGATAACTTGTTCTTGATATACAATTACGCCATAAGTTTCTTTTAAAATATCTATTAAAGAATTATCATAATAACTTACTTTTTCTAAACCTTCTTTTCTTCTAATATAGGTTTCTAATTCTTTAACTGGTCCTGGTCTTACTAAGGCAATAGATGCTACCAATTCTAAAAAATTCTTGGGTTTAAATTTAACTAACATATTCTTAAAGGTTTTAGTTTCAAATTGAAATATACCATCAGTATTAGCATTACAAAATAATTCGTATACTTTAGGATCATCTAAAGGAATATTATTTAATTTAAAGTTAGGTATTTTATTAATAATATTACTAATAGTACTTAAATTTCTTAAGGCTAGAAAATCCATCTTTAATAAACCTAAATCTTCTAAATATTCCATCGGAACTCCAGTTAAATAAACATCTTTATTTTTATACATTGGAATAATTTCATCTAAATCTTTATTAGCAATAACTATTCCTGCTGCATGAGTCGATATATTTCTTTTTAATCCCTCTAATTGCATACTTATTTGATATAATTCTTTTAAATTAGGATAACTATTTAAATATTCTTTAACTTTAATTATTTGTAAATTTTCACTTAAAGTTTTATCTCTATCAACTACTCTTAAAAATTTATTTAATAATTGTTCATCTATTTTTAATATTTTGGCTACTTCTCTTAAGACTAATCTTGTTTTTAAGGTAGCAAATGTAATACCTCCCGCTACTTTAGTACTACCATATTTATTCTTAACATAATTGATAACATCTTCTCTTTTAGTACTTTCAAAATCAATATCAATATCGGGCATTGTAACTCTTTCATAATTTAAAAATCTTTCAAATAATAAATTATATTTTAAAGGATCAATATCGGTAATCCCAATAACATAACTAACTAAACTTCCCGCGGCACTTCCTCTTCCTGGCCCTACTAAAATATTATTTTTTTTAGCATATAAAACATAATCATACACTATTAAAAAATAATCAACAAATCCCATTTTATTAATAACATTTAATTCATATTTTAATCTATCAATATAACTTTTAGGAACTTTATTATTTAATCTTTTCTTTAATCCTTTAATACATAAATTAGTTAAATAATTATAAGAATCTTCTATATATTTAGGTATATATCTTTCTTTAATATTAATCTCAATATTTAATTTATTTACAACTTCTAACTCTTTCTCATAATCTATTTGACTAATATCACTTTGATAATAATTATTTAAGTATTCTTGAGGCTTATTATCACTCATTATATCTAAATATTTTAAATATTTACTACTTGCTAAATCAAGGGCTTTAATATCATTAACATAAACGATGTTATTAGTAATAAGTAAGCCATTTTGATATTCTTCTTTACTTTGATAACCTATATATATATCTTCAAAAAAAGCTAAATCATTATAAATATCTTTACTCATATAAGGTATAATTACCAAAATATCATTACTATATTTTTGACATTCTATAATACTAATATCTTTCTCACATATAATAGTATTTATCTTTAATAAATTTTTATATCCTAAATAATTTTTAGCATATAAATATACTTTTTCATTATTAATATTAACTTCTAATCCAATTAAAGGTTTAATATTGTTTTGAAGACATTTTTGATAAAACTCAACTACTCCACATAAATTATTATCACATATACCACATACTTTGATATTTTTAAGTAAACAAAATTTAATTAAATTATCAATTTTAATTATACTTTTTAAAATACTATAATCAGTTGTTACTTTTAATGGTATATTCATACAAAACTCCTTAAAAATATTATAGCACAGGTCAAATTTATTTGACATATCTTTTAATATATGATAAAGTTTTTAGAGATGAAGGAGTGATATTATGGCAAAGAAAATTACTAATAAAAAACCTTTAACAGGCAATTTAAGAAGCCATGCTGAAAATAAAACTAAAATGAAACAAAAACCAAATTTACAAAAGAAAACAATTAATGGTGAAAAAGTAATCATTAGTGCAAGAGAAGCAAAGAAAATGAAATAACTTAAAAATTATAAGTTATTTTTTATTGATAATAAAATTATATATAAATTAAAAAACTTACTAAGTATCAATCTTAATAAGTTTTTTTATTAACAATTTTCATTTTTACTAAAAGAGCAAACAGTTGATGATGGGGTTATTGTGGCACTTCCTGTAACTCCATCATTTCTAGTACACGTGACAGTCCATGTTTTTTGAAAAGTACTTCTCACTGAACATGAATCTGAATAAACATAATTATTAAAAGATACCATGCCACTAACTGGCCAATTTCTCCAAGTATATGTTGCCTTTTCTGGTGATATGGTACAAGATACTGTAGATGACGGTTGATTTGTATCAATGTAAATACTATGATTATACTTTCCATCAGAACGATATTCATCTAATATACTATAAGAACAAGTTAATTTTACATCTAATTTTGCTTGTTTAGTTGTTATGTTAGCACTTGTAGCACTTTTAGTTCTTCCAGCTTTATCTTTGGCCGTTACGGTTACTGTATATG
>CANQFH010000019.1 GCA_947598425.1 uncultured Bacilli bacterium
AATATAAAGGAGTCTAGGATATGAAGAAGAAATATGTAGTATTAGTAGTGTTAATATTAGCAATAAGTATAACCATAATATTTAGTTTTAATAATAAAAGTAAAGAATTAGATGAAGTTATATTAAATGAAAAAGATAATGAAATGTTTGCTATTATGTTACAAAATGAAACTGGTTATGAAGAAAGTGATAGTAATGAATGGCCCAATAATAATTACATATATAATAGTGATTTATCAGGATGTATAGATAAAAATGGCGAAAAAATCGAAGAAGAAATTTTAACTTTTGATTCCAAAACTAGAAAAGCTATCGTAGAAACTTTAAAAACTAGTTATTGTTATTTATATTTTGATAAATTAGAAACTTTTACAGTTCAACAATTAGTAGATAGTCATCCTAATAATTTAAATACAGAAATCAAGGGAGGCATGTATCGATATCAAGGTGATTATGAAACTGTAGATAACAACTATATCTGTTTTGGAACAAGTGATAAAAATGAATGCACATCCAATCCTGATATTTATATGTATCGCATCATTGGCATAGTTGCAGAAGATTGCACTAATAAAGAAAGTCAAATATGTGATGATACTGTATCTAAAAACATGATTAAAATAATGAAACAAACACCATTAAAAGAAGATACTACGGATGTATTTAAATGGAATGAATTCTGTGAAGGTGAAGAATGTAATAATGTTATATGGAGTAATAGTATGATAAAGAAGAGAATAAATGGTGAAAGTAATGGTCAGACAAAAGGAAATCAAGGAGACACTAATATTTTTCTAAATTCTAAAAATCCTTTGTATCCATATATGGATGATAGTACTTGGACCGATAAAATTGTAAGCAAAAAATGGTACGAAGGTGAATTTGCCATGCAATATGCTCTGAGAACTAGTTTATTAGACTATTTTAATTATGAATTTGGAATATCAGATGCCCCATCACAAGATCAATATAGTAATCGAGTAATGAAAAAATGGACTCAAAGTGCTAATGATTTTAAAATTAGTTTAATCAGTGCTAGTGATTACAACTGGGCTGTTGCAAAAGAAGGTGTGAATTGTTATATAGATGGTAAAAATGAGGAGTGTACGAATTCTTGGCTAACAATTGATAATAACAATATATTATCTTCTACATTTAATACTGAATATACGATGACAAATAGTGGATATAATAGAGGTTATGGTACGGTAATGGTATATGAAATTATGCATAATGGATTTTTAAGTGGTATGCCATTGTCTCGTCCTGAAGGCGCCCGTCCAGTCTTCTATCTACAACCTACTATAAATTTATTTGGTACAGGTAATATTGACGATCCGCTAATGATTCAAGAATAATAATATAACTATTAGATAAATAGATAATATCTAATAGTTTTTTTCTTACTTTATAGTTTATTATTATGATAACTTATGATATAATTTTAAATAGATAATAATGAGGAGTTAGTGTGATGAAAAAATATCTTATTCTTATTTTATTAATAATATTTATACCTAATATAGTAGATGCCAAGAGTTATAATTGCAATTATAATAATGGATTTATAAGAGATATCATAGAAATAGATAAAGATAAATTATATTTAGATGAATCTGCTACTATCAGTGTGCATAGTAATGTTGATGTTAAAAGTATTAATTATAAAATAAGTAATCAAAATATTATTAATGTTAATAATAATGGTGTAGTAAAAGCATTGAATAAAGGAAATAGTACTATTATTGCTACCATCATCTTAAAAGAAGATAATGAAGAATGTGTCGCAGAAATACCTATAACTGTAGCAGAAAAAGAAGTATATTTAGATAGTCTTAATATTAAAGAATATGATATTAGTAATATTTTTAATAAAGATGTTTTAGAATATAATATTGATGTTTCTTATAGTATGAGTAAAATAACTATAGAAGGAACTTCTGATAATGAAATTAATGGTTTAGGAGAAAAGAGTTTAATAGTAGGAAAGAATACTTTCTTAATTGGAGTAGGTTCTGGTGATAATAGTAAAACGTATAAATTAAATATAACTAGAGGAAACCCTAATAATGATGCTAGTTTAAAAGAACTATTAGTAGAGGGTTATCTTTTAACTCCAAGATTTAATAAAGATACTTTAAAATATACTTTAAATGTTGATAAAGATGTTAATGATATAACTATTAAAGCCACTCCTAATTATCAAGGTACTACTATTAAGGGAGATGGAACTTATAAACTTGCTAGTGGTACTAATAAGTTTTTTGTAGTTACTACTGCTGAAGATGGTAGTAATATTAGTTATGAGATTGAAATCAATAAAATTAAAGGTGATAGTAAATTATCAAAATTAGTAATTAAAGATTATGATATTAATTTTAATAGTGATCAATATATCTATTATTTAAATGTTACTGATATTGATAAATTAGATATTGAAGTTGTAGCGATGGATAATGATAATATCGAGATAATTGGTAATGAAAATTTAAAAGAAGGCAATAATTCCATTATAATTAAAGTAACTGGTAATGATAAAATGAGTACTACTTATAAATTAGAAGTAAATAAAATAGTTACTGAAAATATATTAAAGAATAATAAATTAGTGGGAGTTTTACTCATTATATTTGTAGTATCAATAATTATAATGATTAGTTGTATAGTTATCTTTATCAAAAGAAATATGAGTATGCGTAAAATTAAGAATTTAAAGAAAAAGATAAAGAATAAGAAGGTGGCATAATGTTTGGAAAAATACTTTATATAAGTGATAATATTGCTCATGTAGAAAATAAAATGAGCCGGGATGTTGTCTCTGATTTAATGAATGTTCATGTTATATTTGAAGCTCCCAATCAAAGAATTTTAGGAGAAGTTATTGAACTTAACGATGATGTTATTAAGATTAGATTTTTAGGAGAATATCAAGGTAAAAGATATTTAAATGGTGTTTTAAGAAAGCCATTATTAAGTTCTACAATAAGAGTTATTAATGGGGAAGAATTAATGGAATTGGTTGGAGTACAATCTGATAAGACTTTTGTATTAGGTGAATCAGCCATTTATAAGAATTTTAAAGTATGTCCCTCAATTAATGATTTATTTTCTAACCATTTAGCTATCTTTGGTAACTCTGGTTCTGGTAAATCTTGTGGTGTTGCCAGAATTGTTCAAAATGTTTTTGGTAATCAAGCAATGAATCCTATCAATGCCAATTTATTTATCTTTGATGCTTATGGTGAATATAAAAATGCCTTTAAAACTTTAAATACGCTTAATAATAGATATAATTATAAATTTATTACTACTAATCCTAGTGATGAAGATGATTATTTACTAGATATACCTCTACATTTATTAAATTTAGATGACTGGGCATTATTATTACAAGCATCTAATCACTCGCAACTTCCTATAATTGAAAATACCATTAAACTGGCGAGAATCTTTAGCCAAGACAATGAAAATAGTCGTAGTCTTAAAAATCATTTAATTGCTAAAGCATTACTTGCTATCCTATTTAGTAGTGAAACAACTGCTAATAAAAAGAATGAAGTTTTTCAAATAATTGAAGTTTGTAATACTCCAGAATTTAATTTTAATAGTGTGATTCCAGGAGTAGGGTATCAAAGAATCTTTAGTGAATGTTTTGAGATTGATTCTCATGGTAATTTTGGTGAAAGTGTCCTAATAACTGATTATATTTTAAAACATATACTAGATGATACTGTCAGTTTTCCAGAACCGGAAGGAGCATATTATACCTTACAAGATTTTGCTAATGCTTTAGAATTTACTTTAATTAGTGAAGGATTCCAACATAATGATAATTTATATAGTGATTCTATTATATTAAAAGTAAGACTTAATACTATTATGAGTAGTAAAGTAGGTAAGTATTTTACTGGGCAAAAATATGTACCAATAAATGAATATATCTCAAATTTAATTATGAAAGGTGAAAATAAAGCTCAAATAATTAATATTAATTTAGAAGATATTGATGATGTTTATGCTAAAGTAATAGTTAAAATATTTTGCCGTTTGATGTTTGAATATTCTAAAAGTTTAGAAAAAAGAGCTAGTATCCCTTTTCATTTATTCTTAGAAGAAGCCCATAGATATATTCAAAAAGATAATGATACTTTCTTAATTGGATATAATATTTTTGATCGTATAGCTAAAGAAGGACGTAAATATGGGGTTATATTAGATATTATTAGTCAAAGACCGGTAGAAATAAGTGATACGGTTATTGCTCAATGTTCTAACTTCTTAATATTTAAAATGACTCACCCGTTAGATATTAAGTATATTGAAGAAATGTTACCTAATATATCTAGTGATATTGTCGAAAAGCAAAAAATATTACAACCAGGTACTTGTGTAGGTTTTGGTGGGGCTTTTAAAATTCCAATGATTGTTAAGTTAGAAATGCCTAATCCGATGCCGTACTCATCAAACTGTGATGTATCTAATTGTTGGAAATAGTTGTCAAATTAGTGAAAATTAATGTATAAATATAATGATATATGTTATAATATAAGTACCTAGAAGGTAAGTTATTCATATAAAACCGACTATATAGATAATAAGGGGAACTAATTACTTAGTTGTGTTGAATACTAACGCAAGTTAGGATCCTGATACTTTGTATGTGTTCTACCACCTGCGAGAGAGCGGGATTTTATCCAAGATAACTGCCACTAGGTTTTTTAAATGGAGTTTTTATGTATCAAAGAATTATTGATTTAATAGGAAAAGAAAATTTTGAAAAAATTACGACCAAAAAGATTCTTTTAGTTGGTTGTGGTGGAGTAGGTAGTTTTGCTTATACTGCCCTTATTAGAAGTGGTTTTTTAAATATAACAGTTATTGATAAAGATCGAGTAGATTTAACTAATTTAAATAGGCAATTAATAGCTAATTTAAATACTATAGGTCAAAATAAAGTAGATATTGCTAGAAAGATAGCTAGTAGTATTAATCCCAAGATTGTTATTAATAATTTAAATATTTTTCTAAATAAAGATAATATTAATAGTTTAGATAAAGATTATGATTATATTATAGATGCTTGTGATACTTTAAATACTAAATTAGAATTAATTAAATTTGCAAATGATAATGATATTAAAATAATTAGTGCTATGGGGTTAGGTAATCGAGTTCATGCTAATAATATTAAAATTACGACATTAGATAAGACTCAAAATGATCCTTTAGCTAGAAAATTAAGAAAATTAGTTAAAGATAATCATCTAAATAAGAAAATAACCGTAGTATTTAATGAATCTTTACCAATAAAAAAAGAGCAAGTTAATTCAATTATAACTTCTCCGGGTATTGCTGGGTTATTAATAGTAGATTATATTATAAATGATATTATAGAGAATTAATTCTCTTTTTTCATATTTTCATGAACTTTATTTAAATTATTTTCGACTAAATTATTTTTAGGATGATAGTATTTAGCATCTTTTAGTTTTTCTGGTAAATAATCTTGTTTTACCCAATCATTTGGATAATCGTGAGGATATTTATAATTAGGATTACCGTTTTTAATATGTGATGGAATAGAACCAAATCCTTCTTTATGAATATCATTTAAAGCATTATCAATTGCAATAATTGCACTATTGGATTTAGGAGATAAAGCCATTTCAATTGCTATTTCACTTAAAGGAATTCTGGCTTCAGGTAAACCAACTCTTTCGGCAGCATTAATCGCAGCATCAAGTCTTGGACCTATTCCTGGGTTGGCAAGACCAATATCTTCATAAGCAATAACTGAAAGTCGGCGATAAATACTATCTAAGTCTTCGACTTCAATTAATCTAGCTATATAATGAAGAGTAGCATCAACATCACTACCTCTTATAGATTTTTGTAAAGCACTTAAAACATCATAATGACCATCTTCATTTTTATCATGGAAAAATACAGGTTTAGCATTAATACTTTTAATTAAATCTATATCTATTTTATGGGTAGTAGTAGAGTAGTAAAGTATTTCTAATAAATTTAAAGCACTTCTGACATCACCACTACCACTATATAACTCGGCTATATATTCTAAAGATTCTTGATCTATTTTAATATCTTCTAAAAGTTTTGTAGCTCTTTCTAAAACTTTAATAATATCATCCGTAGATAATTCATGTAATTCAAACAACTGGCAACGACTTCTAATAGCAGGATTAATTTTATGATAAGGATTACTAGTAGTAAGACCAATTAAAATAATTGTGCCATTTTCAATGTATGGTAATAAGATATCTTGCTTATCTTTATTCATTCGATGAATTTCATCCACCACTAAGATGATTTCACCATAAAACTTAGCTTCTTCAATTGCCATATCAAAATCTTCCTTTTTATGAGTAGTGGCATTTAAAAACTTCGTTCTAATATTAAGTTCCATACTAATGGCATTAGCAATACTTGTTTTTCCAATACCAGGCTTACCATACAATATCATTGAAAACATTTTTTTATTTTGAACTAAATTAGTTAATATTTTTCCTTTACCTATTAAATGATCTTGTCCTACAATATCATCTAATTTTTGGGGCCTTAATAAATCTGCTAAAACTTGCATAGTCATTCCTCCTTTAATTAGTATAACAAATTTTTAAGGAATATGAATAGACAAAATATAATAAATTTAGTAAAATTTATATAGTAGGGTGCTTGATATGAAGAAAAAAGAAGTTAAGTTAAGTCAAAATATTGAAGATTTTTTAAATTATTTAAAATATGAAAGAAAATTATCTAATAATACTTATGAAAGTTATCGTTACAATTTAATTAAAATATTAGAATATTTTCATCAGGAACAATTAGATAATTTAAATGAAGATAATATTCGAGATTTTTTATATCATTCAAAAGAAAGTAGTAAAACTAATGCTCATTATTTAACTGTATTAAGATGCTATTATGATTTTTTACTAGATCAAGAAAAAATAACAGTAAATCCTACATTAAATATTAAAATGCCTAAAGTAGAAAAGAAGTTACCTAAGTTTTTAACTGAAGAAGAAGTGATTAAATTATTAGATATTAGCCTCCAAAAACCGATAGATTACCGTAATAAAGCGATGTTAGAGTTATTATATGCAACGGGAATGCGAATTAGTGAATTATTAAATTTAACTTTAGAAAATTATAATAAGAAAGATTGTATGATTAAAGTAATGGGGAAAGGGAGTAAAGAAAGATATATACCTATAACTGATATTACTATAAAATATTTGGATTTATATATTAATGAATATCGTAATTATATCTTAAAGACTAAGACAAGTGAATATTTATTTGTTAATTATAATGGTAGTAAAATGAGTAGACAAGGATTTTTTAAAATACTTAATGCTCTATGTACTAAAAGTGGTATTAATAAAGAAATATCACCTCATATATTAAGACATTCTTTTGCAACCCATCTACTTAATAATGGGGCAGATTTAAGGGTAATTCAAGAGTTATTGGGACATGAAAATATTTCCACTACTGAAATATATTCTCATATTTCTAATGAAAAAATAAAAGAGGATTATCAAAAACATCCTCAAAACTAAAAAAGAAAGAATTAACTTTCTTTTCTTTAGATAAATTATCTACTTTCTCTATTGTTACTACGAGAACTGTTGTTTTCTTTTCTATTACCATTTCTAGAACTATTACAACTACTTTGTCTGTTGTTATTAGATCTAGAACTGTTTCTAGAACTGTTATTACTACTACTGTTATTATTTCTAATCATTTTTCTTCCCTCCTGATATTATTATGGACTAAGTCTTAATAATAATACTTTATTTTATTGGAAATATGTGGAGTAGATGGTAAATTATAGTAAAAAGTGATTTATTAAAATTAATATTATTCCTGTAAATAATCCTAAATAAATGTATTTATGATGGTTATAACTTAAAGCTTTGGGTAGCATTTCTTCAATGGCTAAGGTAATCATTATCCCGGCCACAAAAAGTAGAATAATATCAATCATATAAGTGGTTATATAACGTTTTAAAAAGATAAAGGCTAATAATGCTCCCAAAGGTTCAGCTAAGCCTGAGATAAATGTATTAAATAAAGCTTTTTTCTTGGACTTAGTAGCGTAATAAATTGGAACTGCAATAGATATACCTTCAGGAATATTATGAAACATTATTGCTAAAGATAATTTAAAACCTAAGGAGATATCTTGAATACTACTTATAAATGTAGCAATACCCTCAGGAAAATTATGAATCATCAATGCTGTCATACTTAGTATGCCTAATTTATATAATGAATTAGTTTTATTAGATAATAATTTATTTATTAATAAAATAGCTAATATACCTAAAATAAAAGCCAATATAATTATTAAAATACCTTTAAAATAACTAGTATTAAGTAAAATATTCAGAACTGAAGAAGGTATTAAATCAGTAAGACTAATACCAATCATGATAGCTATTGAAAAAGATAGTGAAAATGTAATAAATTTGTCGATTTTGTTTTCTTTAATATTTATAAATATTATTAATCCCCCTAAAAGAGTAGACATACCAGCCATTGTAGACATTAAAAAAGCATTTATTGTACTCATTAATATTCACCTAATAAATTCTATGATAATTATTGAGTAGTAGAAGGGTAGGAATGTTATTTTTTAAATTACTTATACTCTTTTAATGTAATGTATATATTGTATATTATTAATATTATAAGAACAAAAGTATTGTTATAAATTTTTAGTATTGTTTTTACTATTTTAGGTGAATAATTTATATGCCAATTAGTAGTAGGGGATAATAATATATATTATTCCTAAATAATTTCCAAGGCTTGGTTTACATAATATACATTATGTTTAAATTGTGAACAGCTTTTTTTGGGTATGTTTTAAAGCAATTTTAAAGAACAATACATAAATAACATATCAAAATAAAATAATAATTAATTATAAATCAAAACAAAATTAAATTTTAAATAATTCCTAATAATAAATTTAAATTGTATTATAACCTTATTTATATATAGTAATAAGGATTATACGCGCATATATCATATTTAATATATTAATAAGGTTATATAATATATTATCCAAAATAAAAGAGAGTAATTAGCTCTCAAAGATTATTTAGATAGAGGTTCAGAACTTACCCAGTAATAAGTTTTATTATCACCTTTTTTGTATACATGTTTATATTTAATTGCATATTTTTCCATAAAATGATAGTCAATATCTTTAGTTTTATTTGATACATATTCTTTTGTGCATTCTTTGTTCTCAGATGTAGTAGAAGTGTAAGAGTTATAACATTTATTTTCATTTATTTTTACAAAGTAATCATAGATTTCAATGCTACTACCCTTTTTAACTGCTTTTTCCATAACTCTATATATTATTGATTCACTACCAATTGTATAAGTAAATGTTTCTGATAAGCCACAATAATATTTATCATCTTTAGCATAACATATATGAAAATTATCTACTTTAAATCCAGTACCAGTTAATTCTTCTCCATACATTTTTTTATAAGTATCATTTAAAACATTTTTATCATAAACAGTAACCTTACATACTTTAGTATCCTCTTCAGTTTTAAATATCATATCATCTTGTACACAAGTGGAATTCTTCTTATCACTAGCCCACTCTTCTTCAGTCTTATTTGAAATATCTGATTTTTGATAAGCAAGACAAACTTTTGTTTCTAAACTGACATCTTTAGCATTGACTTTCCCATCATCATAAGCAAATAATCCTTCACAATTGCTTAAATCATCTGTACTAAAATAATTATGAAGTTCTACAACTAAATCATCTTCTAGATCTAATTGCTTACCCCCCACTATTCTTATTACTAATAACACTACTGCGATAATAGCTAAAATAACTAGAAGAACAATTAATAATTTATCATTAGTTTTTTTATTTCCTTTAACTTTTGTTTTTTTATTATCTTTATTTTTTATTTCTTTTTTATTATTATTTTTTACCATAACGCTTCTCCTCTATTCCCTTTTTTTATTTTTATACTATACTTTTCTTGATTGAATTTCTGCTATTTTTTCAAATACTTCGGCAGCATTGCTTTCATTAATCTCAGTATATCCAAGTTCTTTTAAAGCTTGAATCTTAGTAGTATTTAATTGTTGTGTTCTACTTAATTTTTCTTCTTTTTTAGCCTCTATTTCTTGAACAAATTTTCTTCTATTTTCAGCAACTTTACTTTTACTTGCCCCACCATTATTATATAAATTCAAAGCTGCATATAAAATACTTTCAAAGATAAATTGTTTATCTTCATTAAAGGCAAATTCTTCAGAATTAATAAATCCATTAGTTTTAGCCATATATGCTAAAATATATTTAATCTCTGGGACATTATCCATAGATTGTAATAAATTATATAAGTATTTAATGGCTGAAAAATCATTATTTTTATTTTCTTCTAATTTTTCCTTTAATAAAAATACAATATCATTTAATAATAATCTACTTTCTTTATCTAAGCCTTTTAAATCTAAAATGTTTTCCATTTCTGAACCGTTTTTAACTCCAATATTTAATCTTTTTTCGACATTCATTAAATATTCTGTATCAACCTTAATCGCTGCTAATTCTTCATTAGTTCCCTCTTTTAAATCAAGAAGTTGTAATAGTAATATTTTCTTTTCTTTTGGCCATTTATCTAAGCTATCTAAAACTAGATAATTATAAACCATTTGTCTAGACACACCTAAGTACTTTGATAATCTTACTTTAGAAACCCCTAATTCTTGCAATAAATCATTTAACTTATCCATGACACTCACTACTTTCTACTATTTACAATATAATTATATTAACTTAACACTTTGTTGTCAAGGAATTTGTTAAAATTTTATTATAATTGTTTTTATACTAAATCATTTCTCTTAATTATATATAGTTTTTTCTTTTTATAAAAGCAATAAAAGATATCTTTAACTTTTAAATTTTTAGAATTTAAAATATATTCTAACCAGGTTTCATTCTTTTTAATGTATTTTAATGCCTTCTTTTGAATTGTACCATCTAATATTAATGGCATGGGATATGCTGAAGGGGTCTTTAAAAAATTATATTTAAAAATCGATAATTTACCATTGGGTTCTAGAAATGCATATTCAACATCTTCAATATTTTTTATCTCTTTTTGTCTTAAACTTAATAAAAGATTATCCATACTATATCTTTGTTTAACCATTTCATTATAATTAATTTTACCATTACAAATAATTAAGGATGGCTTACCATCAAAAAAGGTTCTTATTTTACGAGATTTAATTGATATAAAGGCTAATATTATTTCTAAAATAACTAGAAGCGCTATTGGCATTATAGTCATAAAGATACTGTCTTTAATATTTTCGATAGATATAGCTATTAATTCTGCAATCAAAATAGATACCATTAAATCAATAACTCCAAGTTGGCCAATTTCTCTTTTTCCCATTAAACGATAACAAAAGATAACATAAAAGTAAAAAAATGCTGTTCTAAATAACACTTGTAGTAATTCCATAAGATCACCTAAATTTATTATGGTTTATTTCATATATTTTTAATCACTTGCTTATAATTTATTAGGTGATTATATTGAAAAAAATTATTAATTATTCTAAATTTGTAAGTATCTTTTTGATTATTGAATTAATGCTAACATTTATATTAAGTTTATTTAATTTGTTAGGCCTTAATAGTGGAATCACAAGCATTATGGCATTAATTAGTAATATAATACTGATATTTGTATTAAGTTTTATTAATGCGTTTAAATTAAAGAAAAAAGGGTTTTTAGAAGGGATTATTTTAGGTTTAATATTTATAATAGTGATGATTATTATTAAATTAATATTATTTGATAATTCTATAAGTATTGCTACTTTTATTTATTATGCTATATTAATTATTACTAGTTCTTTAGGTGGTATGTTTGGGGTAAATAAAAAAAGTAAGAATAAATAATTATCTTACTACTATAAATTCAAAATTATTATCATCTCTTAAGACGTAACATGATTCACTATAATATTCTTTACTGATAGGATCAATAACTTTATCTAAGTAATTATTATCGTATAATTCTTTTAATGTAATCTTTTCATTCAAACATTTATCTTCTAAATAACACTTTCGAGCACTTTCAATAATTTTATCTTCCACTACTAAATAAAGATTATCTACGTGATTTTTAACTACTTTATAAAAGGTTGGAACACTTATTATTAAAATAATCAAAACAATACTTACAATAACTGATATTTTATTTATATTCATAACCTTCACCATAATATTTCTTAATAAACTCATCTCGATACTCTTCTAAAGTATCGTTTTTGATATTTTCTCTTATTTCTTTCATTAAATTAGTTAAAAAGCTAATATTATGAATGGATAATAATCTAGCTCCAAAAGTTTCATTGACATTTATTAAATGTTTAATATAAGCTTTAGTATAATGCTGACAGGCATAACAATTACATTCGCTATCTATTGGAGTAAAATCTTCCTTATATTTGCTATTTTTCAGATTTATTTTACCATGTGTTGTATATGCGTGACCATGACGTGCTAATCTAGTTGGAGATACGCAGTCAAATAAGTCAATGCCTCTCATAACATTCTCTATTAAATCGATTGGATCACCAACACCCATTAAATATCGTAATTTATCTTCAGGTAAGTATTTAGTAGCATAAGATACCATTTTATACATAGTGGGTTTATCTTCTCCGACACTTGTTCCTCCAATGGAATAGCCATCAAAATCCATTTTAACTAATTCTTCTGCACAATGACGTCTTAAATCTTCAAAATCGCCACCTTGAACTATGCCAAATAACATTTGCTCGGGATTATTAAAAACATCTTTACCTCTTTTAGCCCATCTTAAGGTTCTTTCAACACTTTTTTCAATATACTCTCGAGTGCTAGGCCATTTAACACATTCATCAAAACTCATTATAATATCGCTTTGTAATTTCATTTGAATTTTGATAGAATCTTCTGGAGTTAAAAATAAACTATCACCATTTTCAAAATTTTTAAAATGAACGCCTTCTTCAGTAATATCCTTAGGATTTGCTAAACTAAATACTTGAAAACCACCACTATCAGTTAATATTGGTCCATCATAATTCATAAATTTATGTAATCCCCCAGCTTTACTAACAATATCCTCTCCTGGATGTAAATGTAAGTGATATGTATTAGCTAAAATTATTCCACAACCAATTTCTTTTAATTCTTCTGGAGCTAAAGTTTTAACTGTTGCATTAGTACCAACTGGCATAAACATTGGGGTTTCATAAACTTGACCATTAAATGTAAATTCTCCCAAACGAGCCATATTTCTTTTAGATTTTTGTTTTAATTTATATTCTAACCTCATATTAACCTCTTTCTATTTAATAAACATAGCATCTCCAAAAGAAAAGAAACGATAATCATTTTGCTTAGCTATTTCATATGCATTTAAAATATATTCTCTTTTAGCTAAAGCACTTACTAACATTAAAAGTGTACTTTTAGGTAAATGAAAATTAGTAATTAAGCCATCTATAGCTAAAAATTTATATCCTGGATATATAAAAATATCTGTATTTCCAAAACATTCTTTAAATTCATGATATTTACTTGCTACTGTTTCTAAAACCCTAGTACTAGTAGTGCCAACTGCATAAATATTTCTACCCTCTTTTTTGGCTTGATTTAAGATACTAGCAACCTCTTCTTTCATTTCATAATATTCACTGTGCATATGATGATCTTTAACATTATCAACTTCAATAGGCCTAAAAGTACCTAAA
>CANQFH010000020.1 GCA_947598425.1 uncultured Bacilli bacterium
CATATTTATTATATTATATTTCTTTCAAAATAAAAAGACTGTTTTTCAAAATCTTTCGACTTTGTCAACAGTCTGAAGCCTTTAGGGCTTTATTTTTTTACTAAAATATCACAAATTATATTAGATATTTCACTTGGATTATCTATTGATAACCCTTCAATTAAACGAGCTTGGGCATATAATACTTTACTATATTGTTTTAATGCTTCTTTATCGTTTTTATATAATTCTTGTAATTTTTTTGCAATTGGATGATGAGCATTTATTTCTAACACTTTTTGAGCATTGATCTCTTCTTGGCTAGGTATAGCATTTAAAGCTTTTTCCATTTCGACAGATATTTCACCAATTGTAGATAAACATACGGGATGATTATTTAATCTACTAGTAAACTTAACATCACTAATATTTAATTCTTGCTTCATTAGTTCTAATAAATCTTTAGAATCAGTATTTAGTTTATTTAATTCTTCTTTATCACTTTCAGTATCAATATCTATATTATCAGAGCAAACATTTTTAAATTCCTTTTCTTCAAATTTACCCATTATCTTAAATACAAATTCATCTAAATAATTAGTACATAATAATATATCTTTATCTTTAGCTACTAAAGATTCAACTTGAGGTAATAATTTTAATTTATCAATATCTTCGCCACAAGCATAATAAATATTTTTTTCTTCTTTATTATTATCAATATATTCCTTTAAAGTAACTAACTTATCTTCTTTAGAAGAGTAGAACATTAATAAATCTTGTAACTTATCTTTATTCATTCCATAACTAGTATAAATACCAGCTTTTATTTGTAATCCAAAAGCTTCCCAAAATTTTATATAATCTGCTCTTTTTTCATTTAACATATTTATTAATTCGTTCTTAATATGTTTTTCAATGTTATTAGCAATAGCAGTTAATACTTTGTTTTGTTGTAGTGTTTCTCTCGAAATATTTAATGATAATAATGATGAATCAACTACTCCTTTAACAAAGCTAAAGTAATCAGGTACTAAATCGGAACATTTTTCCATGATTAAGACTCCATTTGAATATAGTTGTAATCCTTTTTCATATTCTTTAGTATAGTAATCATAACTAGCATGTGATGGAATATAAACTAATGAATTATATTCAAGAGTACCTTCAGCTTTAGTATGAATATAAGTTAAAGGTTTTTCATAATCAAAGAATTTATCAGAATAAAAAGTATTATATTCTTCGGCACTAATATCTTTTTTATTTCTGCTCCATATTGGTACTAAACTATTAATAGTAGTTAATTTATTATCACTATCATTCATTTTGATTGGATAAGTTATATAATCTGAATATTTTTTAATAATTCTTTTTATTTCATAATCATCTAAGTAACAATCATAATCTTCCCCATCTTTAATAGTTAAAATAATATCAGTTCCATAGCTATCTTTATTACTTTTACCTACTGTATATCCTTCAATACCTGATGATACCCAAGAATAAGCTTCATCACTATCAAAAGCCTTAGATATTACTTCAACTTTACTAGCAACCATAAAGGCGGAATAAAAACCTACTCCAAACTCTCCAATAATATCAATATTTTCTTTCTTTTCATTTTCATTTTTAAAGTCTGAAGATCCACTTTTAGCAATAGTTCCCAAATTGGTTTCTAATTCTTCCTTAGTCATTCCAATACCATTATCTGATATTGTTAAAGATCTTTCATCTTTATTAATTTTAACTATAATGGCAAAATCTTTTTTCTTAACTTTAATCTTTTTATCAGTTAATGACTTATAATGTAATTTATCTATTGCATCCGAAGCATTAGAAATAATCTCTCTTAAAAATATTTCTTTGTTGGTGTAAATAGAATTAATCATTAAGTTCATTAATTTTTTTGATTCTGCTTTAAATTCTTTCATCTTAATTTGCATCTCCTTAGCACTCTAAATATTTGACTGCTAAAATAATTATAGTATTGCCTTTAAAAATTGTCAATAAATTTATGAACATAAATTAAAGAATTATTAGTAACTAAATAAAAATATATGTTATAATGATTAAGGGTAGCATTATGAGTAGAAAAAAGAAAAATAATACTAGTATTATATTAACATTAATAGTTATTGTATTAGTAGCAATCTATTATAATTTTGAAAGTGAAATCAAAGAATTTATATATAGTTATGCTTATCCGAAGGTATCTTATAACTTAGGGGATATACCTGAGTATAGCGAAGAAGGCTTTGTTTATATTAATAATAATGAACCTTTTTTTAAGGAAGAAGAAATTAATACTAATAGTTATGAAAAATATAGTGACTTAGATATTTTAGGAAGAGCAGGAGTGGCGATAGCCAATATTTCTAAAGAGTTAATGCCCACTAAAGAAAGAGAATCAATTGGAATGATTAAACCTAGTGGTTGGCATACTGTTAGATATGATGGTATAGTTGAAGGTAATTATTTATATAATAGATGTCATTTAATTGGTTATCAATTAACTGGAGAAAATGCTAATCCTCAAAATTTAATTACCTGTACGAGACAAGTTAATAATGGAATTATGAAAAAATATGAAGATATGGTCGCAGATTATCTTAAAGATACCAATAATCATGTATTATATCGAGTTACTCCCATATATGAAGATACTAATTTAGTTGCTAGTGGGATTGAAATGGAAGCTTTATCGGTTGAAGATAATGGTAAAAGAATAAAATTTAATATTTATATCTATAATATTCAAGATCAAATAGAGATTGATTATAAAACTGGAGATAGTAAATTAAAGGATAGTTAGAAGAACTTAAAAGTTCTTTTAAATTTTCATATAAATATCACAATTATATTATAAAATAGAGGAATGTTTGAAAATTATTGAAATATATATTAATTATTGATAAAATCAAATGTTAAAGGAGTGAATAAGATGTTTAAATTACTTAAAAGAATGAGTAAAAAACAATTAATTTATGCATTAATTTGTGTTTTATTTGTTTCTGTCAATGTTTATTTAGAGTTAAAAATACCGGATTATATGTCCAAAATAACAATATTAGTTCAAACACCAGGTAGCACAATGGCTAGTATTTTAAAACAAGGTGGCTATATGTTACTTTGTGCTTTTGGTAGTTTAATAGCGTCTTTTATTGTGGGATATTTTGCAGCTCAAGTGGCGGCTTATTTTGGTAAAATTACTAGGAGTGCGGTATTTAAAAAAGTCGGCAGTTTTGGGATGGAAGAAATTAAAGAATTTTCTACAAGTAGCCTTATTACTAGAACTACTAATGATGTAACTCAAGTGCAAATGCTTATAGGTATGGGATTACAAGCAATTATTAAAGCTCCCATTATGGCAACTTGGGCTATTATTAAAATAATGGGTAAAAATATGGTTTGGAGTATGGCTACTTTAGTTGCAGTAATAATATTATTAATTACGATTGCTATTTTAATGATTGTAGTTTTTCCTAAATTTAAACTAGTTCAAAAATTAACAGATAATTTAAATAGAATTACTAGAGAAAACTTAACAGGTATAAGAGTTATAAGAGCTTTTAATGCTGAAGATTATCAACAAAAGAAATTTGAAAATGCTAATGAAAAATTAAAGAATTTACAATTATTTAATCAAAGAGTAATGGGTATTTTATCACCAATTATGTCTTTAGTTATGTCAGGATTATCATTATCAATATATGTTATTGGAGCAATCTTAATAAATAAAGCTAATATGTTAGATAAATTAAATTTATTTGGAGATATGGTAGTATTTTCATCTTATGCAATGCAAGTGTTAATGTCATTTATGTTATTAATTATGATTTTTGTGATGTATCCAAGAGCTCAAGTATCTGCTAGAAGAATTTTAGAAGTATTAGATAAAGAAGAATCTATTAAAGATGGTAATGTTACTAAAGGAAAAGAAGTAGGAACTGTAGAATTTAAACATGTTTCTTTTAAATATCCGGATGCTGAAGAGTATATGTTAAAAGATATTTCTTTTAAAGTTAATAAGGGAGAAACTGTTGCGTTTATTGGATCAACTGGAAGTGGTAAATCAACTTTAATTAATTTAGTGCCAAGATTTTATGATGTTACTGAAGGAGAAGTCTTAGTAGATGGTGTCAATGTTAAAGATTATAAGTTAGAATCTTTAAATAATATTTTAGGATATGTTTCTCAAAAAGCAGTTATTTTTAGAGGTACAGTTAAAGAAAATGTTACTTTTGGAGACAGTGATAATACTATTAGTGATAATAAAATAAATGAAGCCATTAAAGTAGCTCAAGGAGAAGATTTTGTTTCTAAAATGGGTGGTATTAATGCTGAAACTAGTCAAAGTGGTACTAATTTATCTGGTGGCCAAAAACAAAGATTATCCATAGCAAGAGCTATAGCTAAAAATCCCGAAATATATATATTTGATGATTCTTTTAGTGCTCTTGATTATAAAACAGATTTTATTTTAAGAAAAGAATTAAAAAAATATACAAAAGACGCTACTAATTTAATAGTGGCTCAAAGAATTGGAACTATTAAAGATGCTGATAAAATACTAGTATTAGAAGATGGTATTTGTGTGGGAATGGGTAGTCATAAAGAATTATTAAAAAATTGTAAAGTTTATAAAGAGATTGCCTTATCGCAACTTAGTACCAGTGAGTTAGAAGGTGATTTAAATGCATAATAGAAGAGGAATGAATAATGGTAAAGCTAAAGACTTTAAAAAGTCAATCAAGAGTTTAATTAGTTATTGTAAACCATATTTAATACCTATTTTAGTGGCGGTATCTTTAGCGATGACGTCATCAATCTTATCTATAATTGGTCCTGATAAGTTAAGAGATATTACGAATGTTATAACTGATGGTATTTTAACAGGAATAAATATGGGTGAAGTTAAAAAAATAGCGAGTATACTTATAATTATTTATTTAATCAGTGCTGTATTTGGTTATATAGAACAATTTATTATGGCTACAGTTACTAATCGTTTTTCAAAGCAATTGAGAAAAGAAATAACTGAGAAGATTAATAATATGCCTTTAAAGTATTTTGATAAAAATAGTTATGGTGATATTTTATCTCGGGTTACTAATGATGTCGATACCTTAAGTATGACTTTAAATCAAAGCTTAGGTGATTTAGTTAGTGCGATAACTTTACTTATTGGTTCAGTTGTGATGATGATTATTACTAATGGTATTATGGCCATAACTGCGATTCTTTCAAGTATAATAGGATTTGTTTTTATGATTGCAGTTATTAGCAAAAGTCAAAAGTATTTTGAACGATTACAAAATGGTATTGGAGAATTAAATGGACATATTGAAGAAATGTATGCTGGACATAATGTTGTAAGAGTATATAATGCAGTAGATGATGCCAATAAAGAATTTGATCGAATTAATGATGAAATATTTAATAATGTTAGATTAGGACAATTTTTATCAGGATTAATGCATCCTTTTATGGGATTTATTGGTAATTTTGGTTATGTATGTGTTTGTATAGTCGGGGCCATTTTAACAATGAATAATGTGATTGACTTTGGAGTTATCGTTGCTTTTATGTTATATATCAGATTATTTACTCAACCTTTATCGCAAATTGCTCAATCATTTTCAAGTCTACAATCTTGTGCCGCTGCTAGTGAAAGAGTATTTGAATTTTTAGACGAAGAAGAGATGCCTAGTGAAGTAAATGCCACTAAAGTATTAGATAAAAAGAAAGTCAAGGGAGCAATTGAATTTGATCATGTTCGCTTTGGTTATGATGAAGATAAAGTAATTATAAAAGACTTTAATGTTAAAGTTAATCCTGGAGAAAAGGTAGCCATAGTAGGACCTACCGGAGCTGGTAAAACGACAATGGTTAATTTATTAATGAAATTTTATGATATTAAAGATGGTGATATTAAGATAGATGGTGTTTCTACTAAAGAATTGACTCGAGAAAATATTCATGATTTATTTATAATGGTTTTACAAGATACATGGGTATTTGAAGGATCAATTAAAGAGAATATTAGATATAATAAAGATAAAGTAGATGATAAAAAAATAGAAGAAGTATGTAAAATAGTGGGATTAAACCATTTTATTAAGTCATTACCTAATGGTTATGATACTATACTTTCTGATAATGAAACCTTATCTTCTGGGCAAAAACAATTATTGACAATAGCAAGAGGTATGATTGAAGATGCTCCGTTCTTAATTTTAGATGAAGCTACTAGTAGTGTGGATACTAGAACCGAGGAATTAGTCCAAAAAGCAATGGATAAATTAACTGAAGGAAGAACATCATTTATAATTGCTCATAGATTATCAACAATTAAGAATGCCGATTTAATATTAATGATGCAAGAAGGCAATATAGTAGAGCAAGGTACACATGAAGAGTTATTAAAACTTAATGGTAAATATGCTGAATTATATAATAGCCAATTTGAAAAATTAGAAGGTTAGGCCTTCTTTTTATATTAAATAGTAAAAAGTAGTTGATTAAATAGCAAACATATGTTATTATGTAATTGCGATTGCAAATAATCACTTAAGTATATAAAAATATAAATTAAATAAGAATACTACCACATAAATTATTATTTGTGATAAAATATAATTGTAATGTTTTTAATTCTATTTAATTAAAAAATTAATTGATTCTGAGCTAAATAAAAAATGCAGTATAAGTGTTAAAGGAGTTAATAATGAATAAGTTAAGTATGGAAACAATGAATATAATTGATACAAATATTGATAAAATTGGCGAGATTTTTCCAAATGTTATTGTCGAGGGTGAAGCTGGTAAAAGCATTGATTTTGAGTTATTAAAACAAGAATTGTCTGATAATATTGTTGAGGGAAATAAAGAAAAATATCAATTGAATTGGCCGGGTAAGAAAGAGGCAATATTAAATGCTAATAAACCTTCTATAAATACGTTAAGACCTGTGGTAGAAAAATCAGTTGATTTTGATAATACCAAGAATATTTATATCGAAGGAGATAATCTTGAGGCTTTAAAAATATTACAAGAATCATATTTATATAGAGTAAAAATGATTTATATAGATCCTCCTTATAATACTGGTAGTGATTTTATATATAGTGATAATTTTGATAAGAATAGTTATGATGAATTAGTGGAATCAGGACAAATAAATGAAGATGGTGAAAAATTAATTGCTAATAGTTCATCTAATGGCCGATATCATTCTAACTGGATATCTATGATGTATTCGAGATTAAAATTAGCAAGGAATTTATTAACAGATGATGGGGTTATTTTTATTAGTATTGATGATCATGAAGTGGATAATTTAAGAAAAATTTGTAATGAGATTTTTGGAGAAAATAATTTTGTTGGTTGTGCCGGAAGAATAACTAAAAAAAGTAATAATAAAGGTGATTATTGGGCTCCGAATTTTGATTATGTGTTAACATATACTAAAAGTGCTGATGATGGTTATGGTTTTATTGGAGGCATAAATTATGATTCTTATAATTTAACTGAAAAAGAAGGGCCAAGAAAAGGTGAAAAATATCAATTAGTTAGATTATATATGTCATCATTACAAAATAGAAATCCTGAGCAAAGATTTTGGATAGATTGTCCTGATGGTAGTAAAATTATTCCACCAGGAAAGACATTACCACCACAAAGACCTATATTAGGTGATGGTATTTGGCGTTGGACAAGGAAAAAGTATGAAGAAGAAAAAGATAAAATAGTTATTAAAAAAGTTAAATCTTCTAATTTAATAGATCAAGATGGTAATCCTGCCAAATGGAATGTATTTGCTAAAACATACCTTAATGATGTTATCGATAATTTATCAGCTAAACCAAATAGTTTTATTGAGAATTATATTAATCAATTAAGTTCTCATGAACTAAATAAATTAGATATTCCTTTTGATTATGCTAAACCAACAGCGTTATTAAAATTTTTAATGGAAATATGTAAAATTGGCGATGATGATATTGTCTTAGATTTTTTTAGTGGTTCCGCATCAACTGCAGATGCTCTATTACAATATAATGCTGAAAATGGTACTAATGCTAAGTATATCATGATTCAATTACCAGAAAAAATAGATAATAAAAAAGAAGCTTATGCTAAAGGGTATCGATATATTACAGATATTGGTGAAGAAAGAATTAGAAGAGCTAGTAAAAAAATAAAAAAAGAAACTAAAGCTAAAATTGATTATGGGTTTAGAGTTTATCAAATTGCCTCTTCAAATATGAAAGATGTTTATTATAAGCCTAGTGATTTACAACAATCACAATTAACATTGTTTGAATCGAATATTAAAGAAGATAGAACTACTAATGATTTATTAACTCAAGTAATGCTTAATTTGGGATTAACATTAGATTTAAAAATAGAGGAAAAGAAAATATTAAATAATAATGTTTATATTGTAGATAATAATACTCTAGTAGCATGTTTTGATGATGAAATAGATATCAAGATTGTCGATAAAATTTGTAAATTACAACCATTAAAAGTAGTATTTAAAGATAGTTCATTTAAATATGATAATGATAAGATAAATATAGAAGAAAGATTTAAAAAATTATCACCAGATACAGAGATTAGTGTTTTGTAGGGGGAGTAGCATGAAATTAAAGTTTAAACAACAACAATATCAAGATGATGCAGTAATGGCAGTAGTAAATTGTTTTGAAGGTCAAACAAAAGGAAGTAAAAAAGATTTATTTACTAAACTGATAACTACTAATAAAGGAACTTTACTAGAAAAAACTGAAGAAATAGAGATAGTATCTTATGGTAATTATCCTATTACTCTTACAGAAACTGAAAGAAGAGCTAATATAAGAAAAGTTCAAAAATTAAATGATATTAGTTATACTGATAACGCTAATCTTGATAATTTTACTATTGAAATGGAAACTGGTACTGGTAAAACATATACTTATATTAAAACTATGTATGAATTAAATAATTATTATGGGTGGAGTAAATTTATTGTAATGGTACCTAGTATTGCCATTCGTGAGGGAGTCCAAAAATCATTTGAAATTACACAAGATCATTTTCAAGAGATTTATCATAAAAAAATAAGATTCTTTATTTATAATTCTTCTAATAGTTCTAATATTTCTAATATTGATAAATTTGCATCAGATGATACAATACAAGCGATGATTATAAATTATCAAGCTTTTTCTGCTAAAGGTATTGCCAATAGGAGAATATATGAAGAATTAGATGAACTACAAACTAGAAAACCTATAGATGTTATTAAATCAGTAAGACCAATATTAATTATTGATGAACCTCAAAAATTTGGCAATAAGACTGAAAATTTATTTAAAGAATTTAATCCGTTATTTACTATACGTTATTCAGCAACTCATAAAAAAGATAAAGAATATAATAAAATTTATAGGCTTGATGCTATTGATGCTTATAATCAAAAGTTAGTAAAAAAGATTAATGTTAAAGGTATTGAAATATTAAATAATAAATCTGAGAATACTTATTTATTTTTAGATCGTGTTAATATTGGTAAAAAGCATAATCCTGAAGCTATAATGGAAATTGAAGTTAAAAGTAGTACTGGTGTAAATAAAAGATTAATGAAGTTTAAAGTTGGAGATAATTTGTATAAAAAATCAGGTAATTTACAACAATACAAAGGATTTATAATAAATGAAATAGATTGTCGATATAGTAGTTATGATAAAGTTACATTTACCAATGGTGTAGAAATTGAATCTGGCCAAGTTATGGGAGATGTTGATGAAGAACATATTATTAGAATTCAAATTCGAGAAACTATAAAATCCCACCTTGAAAAAGAAAAAGAATTATATAATTTGGGTATTAAAGTATTATCATTGTTCTTTATAGATGAAGTAGCTAAATATAAATATTATGAAAATGGTAAAGCTTTAAAAGGGGAGTATGCTCGTATTTTTGAAGAAGAATACAATAATGCTTTAGAAGAATATCAAGATATGTCTTCTTATAATCAATATTTAAATTCTTTTGATACGGGTAAAATTCATGCTGGATATTTTTCTATTGATAAGAAAGGCCATGAAGTTGATCCTAATATTAATGATAAGAAAGAATACTTAAGTTTTGATGAAAATGCTTATGATTTAATTATGAAAGATAAAGAAAGATTATTATCTCAAAAAGAACCAGTAAGATTTATTTTTTCACATTCTGCTTTAAGAGAAGGTTGGGATAATCCGAATATATTTCAAATATGTACTTTAAAACATAGCAATTCCGAGATAAGTAAAAGACAAGAGATTGGTAGAGGGTTGCGAATATGTGTCAATATTGATGGCGATAGAATGGATTATAAAACTCTTGAAAATAGTTTTCATGATATTAATACTTTAACTGTTATAGCTAGTGAATCATATGATAGTTTTGCTAAATCTTTACAAGCAGAAATGATTGAATCTTTAACTAATCGCCCTAAAAACTTTACTGCAGAAGTATTTGTGGGGAAAATTTTAACTAACGATCATCAAGAACGTTATGAGTTTACTCAGGAACATTATCAAGATTTACTAATATTTAATGTCTTAAATGGTTATGTTGATAAAAATGATAATTATAAAGTTACTGATAAATTTATTGAAGATGTGGAAAATAATACATTAGAAGTTATGCCAGAACTTTTAAGATTTAAAGAACAAATAACTAATCTTTTTAAAAAATTATATATTGTAAATAATATAGAATATACTAGTGATGAACGTAAAGAGAATATTAAATCATTAGAACCCAATGATAATTTTATGAAAAAAGAGTTTCAAGATTTATGGAATAAAATAAATGTAAAAACAGTTTATGAAGTTAATTTTGATACCGATACTCTGATTGAAAAAGCCATTAATGCTATAAATACTAAATTAAATATTAATAAAACACTAGTTAAAATAACTGAAGGAATTCAAAAAGATACTATTTCTTCAGTAACATTAAATAGTAAAGAATCGATGGTAGAATCAAGTTCAAAAGTAGAAGTTATTAATAATTATACTCCTTCTCAAATATCTTATGATTTGGTAGGAGAATTGACTAGGGATACTGGATTAACTAGAAAAACAATTATAGCTATTTTAACTAAGATTGACAAAGAAAAATTTGATAAATATAAATATAATCCTGAAGAATTTATAAGAAAAGTTGGTCGCTTAATTAATAATGAAAAAGCTAGTATTATTATTGATGGTATTGTATATCATAAAACTAATCAAAAATATTCAAATGATATATTTAATATTCATAATATCCATGGAGAACTTGGCAAAAATGCGATAAGAGTTAAAAAACATATTTATGATTATTTAGTTACAGATTCTAAAAATGAAATTAATTTTGCTAATAAATTAGAGTCTGGTGAAGTAACAGTATATGCAAAATTACCTAATGGATTTAAAATTCCAACACCAGTAGGTAATTATATTCCCGATTGGGCAATAGTTTTGAATAATTCTGATTTTAAATATATGTATTTTGTTGCTGAAACTAAAGGTAGTATGGATCAAAGAGAGTTAAGAGATATTGAAAATGCCAAAATAGCATGTGCTAGAAAACATTTTGAATGTTTAAGTAATAACGCTATAAAATATGATGTAGTTGATAGTTATGATACATTGATAAATATGTTAACAAATAATTAGTGAGTGGATTTATTAGGGAGTAGATATGGAATTAAAAGATATAAAAGGAATTGGGGAACAAGCTCAAAGAAAGTTAAATTCACTTAATATATATACTGTTAATGATTTATTAGAACATTATCCTTATCGTTATAATTTTATTAATATTGTAAATATTCATGATGTTAAAGATAACGAAAATTGTATGATTATTGCTAAAGTAATTGAAAGTGGCAAAGTTCAATATATTAAAAGAAACTTTAATCGTTTAACTTTTAATGCTACCAGTGATAATGTTATTTTAAATGTTACAATTTTTAATCGTGCATTTTTAAAACCAAATTTAAAAGTGGGTCAAGATATTCTTTTAATAGGTAAATATGATAAATTAAAAAATAAGTTTATAGCAAGTGATATTAAATTTAATAATTTAGAGAATAAAATAGAAAGTGTTTATCATTTAGTAGATGGATTAACTAATAATTCTTTAATAAAAATGATAGATAATGCTTTAAAAAGTAATGAGTATATTGATTATATACCAAAGTATTATTCAGATAAATATCATTTTATAGATAAATTAACTGCCTTAAAAAAGATTCATAATCCTGGTAGTATCGATGATATAAAGAAAGCGTCAGTAAGATTAAAATATGAAGAATTATTTACTTTTATGTTTAAAATTAATTATTTAAAAAGACTTAATAGTAAAGCTTTAGGAATTAAAAGAAATGTTACCGAGTTATCTAAAAGAGAATTTATACAAGCTTTACCATTTGAACTAACTATAGATCAATTAAAAGGTGTTGATGATATCTATAATGATTTAACTAATTCTTGTAGAATGAATAGACTTATTTTGGGTGATGTAGGAAGTGGTAAAACCATAGTAGCAACATTTGCTATTTATCTAAATTCAATATGTGGGTATCAAAGTGCTTTAATGGCACCGACCGAAGTTTTAGCAGAACAACATTATAAAAATTTAAAAGATTTATTAGCAAAATTTAATATTAAGGTAGCGCTTTTAACGGGATCTATAAAAAAGAGTGAGAAAAAAAATATATTAGATGATTTAGAAAATGGTGAAATTAATTTAATTATTGGAACTCATGCTCTTATAAGTGATGATGTTAAATTTAATAACTTAGGATTAGTGGTTACTGATGAACAACATCGTTTTGGAGTAGGGCAAAGAAATACATTAAGTGATAAAGGAATAACGCCGGATGTTCTTTATTTATCTGCTACTCCAATACCAAGAACTTATGCTTTAACTATTTATGGCGATTTAGATTTATCAATTATTAGAACTAAGCCTAAAGGTAGAAAAGATATCATTACTGTAGTTAAAAAAGAGTCTGAAATCAAAGATGTTTTATATAAAATGTTAGAAGAATTGAAATTAAATCACCAAATATATGTAGTATCACCTTTGATATTAGATAATGAAGAATTGGATTTGAAAAGTGTCTTAGCATTAGAAGAAAAATTACGATTAGCGTTTAATAATCAAGTACCCATTGGAGTATTACATGGTAAATTAAAGAATAAAGAAAAAGAAGAAATAATGAATAAATTTAAATGTGGTGAGATTAAAATATTAATATCTACAACAGTTATTGAAGTAGGTATTGATGTTCCTTCTTCAACTATGATGGTTATTTATAATGCTGAAAGATTTGGATTAGCAACTTTACATCAATTAAGAGGAAGAGTTGGAAGAAATGATGTTCAAAGTTATTGTTATTTAATTAGTAATAAAGATATTGAGAGATTAAAAGTTTTAGAAGAAAGTAATGATGGTTTTTATATTAGTGAAAAAGATTTTCAAATGAGAGGTCAAGGAGACTTATTTGGAGTTAAACAAAGTGGTGATATGTCATTTAAAATTGCTAATTTAAAAGATGATTATCAAATATTATTACAAACTAAAGAAGATAGTGAAGAATATATTAAAAATAAGGGATATGAAGATAGTAAAATATATCAAGATATTATTGAAAAAATAACATTTATTAACTAAATTTAAACATATTTAAATGTTAAATTAAAACAATGCAATTGACAAAAAAAAATTAATATAATCCCGAATTTATCAGTTTTAGAAAAGCAAAATCTCTCAAACCTAGTGTTTATGCTAGATTGAGAGATTTTT
>CANQFH010000021.1 GCA_947598425.1 uncultured Bacilli bacterium
TAACAGATTAACCTCTATTATAATTATATATCAATAATCTTAATATAACAATTATAAATAATTATTTTCTTATCATAAAAAAAAGCATTTACTATGCTTCGTAAACGCTTACTTTCTTTTTATCTCTACCTAATCTTTCAAATTTAACTATACCATCAATTTTACTAAATAAAGTATGATCTTTACCCATTCCTACATTAGTACCTGGATAAATTTTAGTACCTCTTTGACGATAAATAATAGATCCGGCAGTACAAAGTTGTCCATCACTAAGTTTAGCACCTAATCTACGACCTCTTGAATCACGACCGTTATCTGTAGATGATTGACCTTTTTTATGGGCAAATCTTTGAATATTTAATCTAATAAATAACATTGCTATTCTCCTTTACTAATATTTATATTTTTGGGATATTGTTCTTCTAAATCTTTTAATAAACAATACATATTATCTATTAATTTATTAACTATTTCATTATCTTTTAAGACTTCAATAATAAAATCTTTATTATCAGTATACTTTATTGCCCTACTATCGATATTTAATATCGCATTAACAGTAGTATAAATTATACTAGATACACTAGCACAAACAATATCATTACCATAATTATTAAAATTAGCATGACCACTAATCTTAATATATTTCTTTTTAAATTCTCCTCTTATCATAATTATTTGTTAATTTTAGTTACAACAAGTTTAGTATATGGTTGTCTATGTCCTTGTTTTTTACGATATTTCTTTTTAGGTCTATATTTGAAAACAATGATTTTCTTATTTTTACCATGTTTTTCTACTTTACATTCAACACTAGCGCCTTTAACTGTTGGATTACCAGCTTTACCATCTACAAATAAAACTTCATCAAATTTAACTGTAGATCCAGCTTCAGCATCTAATTTTTCAACATAAATAACGTCGCCTTCAGAAACATAATATTGTTTTCCACCTGTTACAAATACTGCTTTCATTTCATACCTCCTTATATTTTTATTAAGTCGCGCCCTTAAGGTGTTATCTAACTTCTAACCTTTTCAGTGCGGTTTTTTAAGAAATGAACTTAAAAACAATTAAATTTTACCAAAAAACCCTCTATTTGTCAAATAACTTATCTCTTATTTTATCTTTCTCTTTAATATAGTGATTATTTTCTTTAAAATAATGCAAAACATTTTTTCTTAAATCTCGAATACTTTTAGTATTATTATCTATCTTATGATATTCAAAATCATCTAAATATCTTTCTAATAAAAATCTTTTTTCTAAATATAGATAATTTTTATAATATATAAATACTTCATATATTAAAAAAGTAATAATAAAATAATTATCTATTTTATATATATAATTTATAAATATAAATATTACTAATATAATTAAAGATATATATAAATTAAGGTAATATGCTAAATGATAAGAAAAGAATTTTTCTAATAATAAATGGAATATTTTATTACCATCTAAAGGTATTATAGGTAATATATTAAATAAAATTAAAATAATACTATAAGATATAAATAAATTATAAGTAATAATATTCAAATTATTTCTAAATAGATATAAAATAAATATTAATAATAATTGACTAATAAAACCTCCACATGCAATTAAAAGTTCTTTATTAATATTAGAATTAATTTTATTATTAATCGTGGTATATCCTCCAAAGGGAAAGAATTCAACTTTAACAATATCATAAGCAAATAATTTAATAAAAAATAAATGCCCCAATTCATGAATAAAGCAGATAGTAAAAATAATTAAAATATTTTTAATATAACCACATAGAAAACAGATTAAAAAGAAAATATATGTAGTTATATTAATTTTAAACTTAGATAATATCTTCATAATTTAAATATTGACCATCTTTTTCCAATACTAAATATATAAAATTATCTAAAGATTCTCCAATTAAAGTTTCTTTTTCTAAATAATCATATAAGTTAACACTAACATTAGTAATACCACCATACCAATAATCAATACCATCATTACCTTGAATAATTAAAGTATTACCATAACCTTCTTTTTCACCCACAAAGACAACTATACCACCACATAACAAAGAAACAGGACTTCCCTTAGTCATTTCTATTTTCACACCATCTAAATAATTACTATATTTACCAGTTTTAATATCATCATTAGAAAATACTAAATCACTATTATTACTACCATCAGGAATAATACTTCCAAATTTATCTTGATACCATTTATTAATCTTCGTAAATTGTAAATTATCTTCTAAAAGATATTGCTCTACTAATAATAAATTATTTTCATCTAATTTCATAAAGATACAAATACTTAAAAATAAAATAATACTTAATAATACTCTAGTTATTAAATTTTTTAGATATTTTATTTTATTATTCATATTTTTATTACTATTATAATATTTATTAATTTTATTACTAGTAAATGCAAAGTCTTCTTTCATCTTCTTCACCAGTAAATTATATTCTAATTAAGTTTATTTAATTCTTTTATATAACATCGCACTATTAACTTTATGATATGTTAAACTTGGAAAAGTTACAATATCATCACTAATTTGTTCTCTAAATTCATTAACAGTTATATTAGTTTGATATAATAAATGTTCTCTCGTAAAATGTTCTGTATTATATAAAAATATATATTTTAAATACATAATACCCTCAGGATTCATTAAATTATCTAGACTATCTATATAATCTTTAAGTAACTCTATATTATAATTAAATCCCCAGGTATCGATAAAATAATCCATAATATTTGATAAATATAACATATCATATTTATTTTTAAAGACATCTTTTAACTCCAAACCATTACAATTAGTAAAAGTAACATTACTATTAGGAATATTTTTCTTAAGTTTATTATAAGATCTTTCATTTTCTAAGTAATTTAAACCATATTTAATATTTTTAATATTACCAATACCTATAGTTATTAAATCAAATAAATTTAAATTAGTATGATATTGGGATTGAATAGAATAATTATAATTAATAATATCTTGCCAAAAAGCTTGATATTTTGTATCTATATAGGGAATTAAATCTAATAATATTGAAGTTAATTCTTCTAAAGATGTTTGGGGGTTAGTTAAAATATTAATAATATCAATAAATTCTTGATAATTATATTTTAATATTAAAGCTTTTTTTAAAGCTATAAAATATATAGTAAAAGCATTAGTGTCAAAAGAATCAATATTAAGAACGCCATTATGAATTAAAGAGAAAATCATATCTCCACCAGCAGAGATAACTAAAGCTTTATCAATATCTTTTTTCGTATCTATAAAACCTTTAATATTTTCATTAGTCCAAAAATAAACCTTTTGACCATTAGTAAAATGCTCTCCCAAAAAGTAAGATTTATTTCTTTTTACTTGTTCTGTTATTAAATATTTTAAAATATCATTCATCATAACAACCCCCTTGAATGGCTAATATTATACTACTTTACATCATATATGTCAAATTACTTGATTCTTTTATACATCATGGCACTTTTAATATTAGAAAGATTTAAATGGGGGAAAGTAATAATACTACTTTGTGATGCTTCAATAAATGTCAGTAAATCTATCTTACTATCGAATAAAACATCTTGTTGTAATACTAAGTTAGCTTCTTCTGTAAAATCACATAATTGATAAGCAAATAAATAATCTATTAATAATAAACCATCTTTATTTAATAATTTAGATATCCTCGTAACATAATTTAGGGCATCATTAATATTAAATTCTTTTAAATGATAAGGATAAAAATAATCCATGATATTTGATAAATATACTAAATCATATGGGTTAGAAAAATTATCATTTAACAAAAGGCCATTACAATTAGTAAAGGTAATATTACTTAATAATAGATTACATCTCAATTTATTATACTCTTCTTCATTTTTTAAATAATCTAATTTATACAATATATCTACTCGATAATAATTCAAAGTTAACATTAATAATAAATTTAAATGAGTATGGCACTCTTTTTGTAAGAAATAATTATAATCAACTATCTCATACCAAAAATGACGATATTCACTATCCATATAAGGTATTAAATCTAATATAATAATACTCAATTCTTCTACTGATATATTATAATTTTTTAGTTTAGTAACAATATCTTTAAAATCTTGATAATTATATTTTAAAATTAAAGCTTTTTTTAATCCTAAAGTAAAATAATTAGCCATGTTATTAGTATCAAAAGTATCAATATTAAGAAGACCTTTATTTAATAAAGAAAATAATAAATCTCCACTACTTAAAACTATTAAGGCACGTGAAGGATCTTCCAATAAATTTATGAAACCCCGAATATTCTCATTAGTCCAAAAATAAGTTTTTTGATAATTAGCAAATAAATCACCATATAACATGATTTCATTATCCATAACTTGTCTTTTAATTAATTCTTTTACTTCTAAATAATCACTTTTCATAACGGTATGTTATTATACACTTAGTTAATATAATTTTCTAGTCTTAACTAAAGAAAAAGATAAAATATAAAAGATAATATTAATGAATAAATTACTACCTATTAATATTAAGATATACTCTATATTATTTAAATTAAATAAATTAGTTAATATGATAAATATTATATAATTATAGATAGTAAAAAAGATAAAATTAAGAAGATTATTTTTATTTAAATCTTTAAATATCTGATTACAAAAATACATAATACTTAAAATAATAATATGAATATAATAAGTTTTAAAAATAATTAAATCTAATATTAAACCTGTTAATAAATAATATTTATAAGTTTTATTATATAAATAGATAATAAAGAAATAAGAAGTATATATCGTATAATTATTAATTAAAATATCTAATAATAGTAATAAATATATCATAATGTCTCCTTAATAATTGTCACATAATTAATTTTTTTAATATCTAATTTATAATCTACAGTTATGATTTTCTCAATATTTTTATGATCTAATTGAATATCTTTAACTGTTCCAATATAAATATTTTCAGCTAAATTTCCTAACCCTGAAGTATAAATATTATCACCAATATTAATATTACTATAATTAGAAATATTACTAACAACTAGTTTATTATCTTTAGATTCTAAAACCCCAATAGAATCATTTACTTTAACCGATATTTTACTATCCTTATTAGTAATTAATTTCACAATACTCGAAGTATCTGCTACTTTAGATATTACTCCCACTAAAGTATTATCATAAACAACAGGATATTTATCTAAATCATAATCTAACCCTCCTCTTATAGTTATTTCATTAATATAATTATATATATCTTTATAAATAATATAAGAATTTAAATAACTAGCATCATAAATATAATCAATAGAGCTAAATTCTAAAAGATCATTATATTTATCAGCAGTTATTTGACACTTTAATGGAGTATATAAATTATCTTCAATTAAAAATAAATTATAGATATTATCTTTAAAAAGAATAATTATAAATAATATTAAAAATAAATAATTATCTAATAATAATTTTTTCATATGGCTATACTTTCTAAATAAAGATTTAAAATGCTTTCATTAACAGGTTTAAATACTAAATTACTATCACTATTTTTAATTACTTCTTCATAATTATTTAAAGTATTATAAAAACTTCTATCAACATTAATAGTATTAATATATACATTAATATCTTCATCTTCATAATAATTTAGCATTTTATTAACTAAATCTAAATCTTTATATAAAGCTAAATATATTTTATATAAATTATCTTCTTCTACTATAATTCCAGTATTTAATTTAGATTGTTTATCATATGCCATTTCCCTACTAGTGAATTCTCCACCAGATAGAACATAGATTGTATAATTATTACTACCAAATAAATTCTCTTTATTTAAAACTACTATTGTAAATATAAAACCCAAGCTTATAGATAGCAACATTAAGATAAGCATTTTCTTCATACCATCACCAATTATAATATAACATAAACTATTTAAAATAATTGTCAGATTATAGTATATGAAAAAGAAGAATTAACTTAACTTAGCTAATTCTTCTTTTTCTTCTTGTAATTTATCTTTTTCTTTTTGGACTAATTCTTGTGGAGCTTTAGATGTAAAATTATTATTTGCTAAAAGACTTTCTCTTTTCTTAATTGATAATTCTAATTCTTGAATCCTTTTTTCTTTTAATAATAAATCATTTTCCGTTATTTCTTTTTCATAATAAATAATAGCATGATAATTTTTACTATCTACTTTGAATTTAGTAATATTTAATTCCTCGTTAGTTATTTTATCTTCTAATTTTAATAACTTAATAATTATTGCCTCATCAAAATTTATATTTACTTGATATTTATTAGTAATATTATTTTCTTTTAAAGTATTACGATAATTACGAATAAAATCAATAATTTCATCTACTTTAGCTTCACTATCCACAAATACTAAATTTTTATTATATGTAGGATAATTACTAATCATAATATTTTCACTATCTTTTAAAGGTAAGACTTCATAGATAGCGTCCGTTACATAAGGCATAAATGGATGTAACATTTTAATAATTGCAGTTAAAGTATATAAAAGGGTACTTTTAGTACTTAGAGTATCACTACTAAATTTAGACATTTCAATATAATTATCACAAAAATCGTTCCAAATAAAGGAATATATACTGGCATTAACATTATTGAATTCAAATTTTTCCATTCTCTTAGTAACATCTTTAATTACTTTATTTAATTTAGTTAAAATCCATTCATCTTGTATTTGTAAATTTTCTAATTGAATTTCTTTTAAATCTTCAATATTCATTAAAACATAACGAGAAGCATTCCATAATTTATTAATAAAATTCCAAGTAGATTTTAATTTATCTTCATCAAATCTTAAATCCATTCCGGGAGCAGTTGATGTTGTTAGATAATATCTCAAAGCATCAGCACCATATTTATCAATCATATCCATGGGATCGACACCATTACCTAAGCTTTTACTCATTTTTCTTCCTTGTTTATCTCTAATTAAACCATGAATTAAACAATATTCAAAAGGTCTTTGATTCGTAAATTCTAAACTTTGGAAAGTCATGCGACATACCCAGAAGAAAATAATATCATAACCAGTAACTAAAGTATTAGTTGGGAAATATCTTTGATATAATTCGGTTTCTTTAGGGAATCCCATTGTTGAAAATGGCCATAGGGCACTGGAAAACCAAGTATCTAAAACATCTTCATCTTGATGCCAACCTTCACCCTTAGGAGCGTCCATTCCCACATAAACTTCTTCACCTTTATACCAAGCTGGAATACGATGCCCCCACCAAAGTTGTCTAGAAATACACCAATCATGACAATCATTCATCCAATTATTCATAATTTTTTCAAACCGTGGTGGAATAAAATTAACTTTAGTATCTTTATTTTTTTGGTTCTCAACTACTCTTTTAGATAAGCTTTCCATATTAACAAACCATTGCTTTGATAAATAAGGTTCAACTTGAGCCATAGTTCTTTCAGAATGACCTACAGAATGGGTAATCTTTTCTATTTTAATAAGTAATCCTTGTTCATCTAAATCTTTAATTAACGCTTCCCGACATGCAAAACGATCCATCTTATTATATTTACCAGCATTTTCATTCATGGTACCATCTTCATTTAAAACTTTAATTTTTTCTAAATTATGACGTAATCCCACTTCAAAGTCATTGGGATCATGAGCTGGAGTTATTTTAACGACACCAGTACCAAACTCAGGATCAGCATGTTCATCACCAATAACCGGAATTAATTTATTAACTATTGGTAATATAACTTTTTTACCAATTAAATCTTTATATCTTTGGTCTTCAGGATTAACCGCTACTGCTGTATCTCCAAATAAAGTTTCTGGTCTGGTTGTTGCTACCTCTAAATAACGATCTGTACCTTCAATATAATATTTTATATGATAAAAAGCTCCTTCAATATCTTTATAAATAACTTCTTCATTAGATAAAGCTGTTTTCGCAACTGGATCCCAATTTATTATTTTTTCACCACGATATATTAAACCTTTTTCATATAATTTTACAAAAACATATTTAACTGCTTCACTTAATCCTTCATCTAAAGTAAATCTTTCTTTAGTTAAATCTACTGATAATCCTAATTTAGCCCATTGTTCATGGATAATACTTTTATGTTCATCTGTCCATTTAAAACATTCATCTAAAAATTTTTCTCTTCCTAATTCATACTTATTAATACCTTGTTCTTTAAGACGGTTTACTACTTTAGCCTCTGTAGCAATAGCGGCATGATCAGTACCAGGAAGCCATAAACAATCATAACCTTGCATTCTTTTAAAACGAATGATAATATCTTGTAATGCTGTATCCCAAGCATGTCCTAAATGGAGTTTACCAGTAACATTAGGGGGAGGTATAACAATGGAATAAGGTTTTTTTGAAGTATCACCACATTCAAAATATTTATTTTCTTCCCATTTATAATATCTATCCTTTTCTACTAATAAATGATTATATTTTTTATCTAACATTTTAATCCTTCTTTCCTATTTAATACTTCATACATATTATTTTTAATGATATTAAATATATCTTCACTATTATTAATAACTTTTATTTTATTTAACATTAAATCTATATAACCTTTTTCTTTTAACAATTCAATACTCTCTTGATAATTAAAATCAAATATATAACCACAATCAATAATAAGACCATCAGATTTTTTTAAATTACTAATTTTCTTAACTAATCTTTTATTAAGAAAATCTTTAAGACAACTTACAGTGATTTCTTCTTCATCTAATATTAAATCAAAACATAAATAATCAACATAGAAGATATCTATCTTATCAATATCTCTAATTAAATCGACAAACATTTTAGTTCTTTTATCTAATGGTGGAATATCTAAATAATGTTTATTATGTTCATAAATTGCTTCTTTAATTATCGCATCATCTTTATTATCAATAACAAAATCTCTTATGTGTCCTTCTTCAAATAAATATTGCACTCCATAAGAAGCATGATCAAACTTTTTATCACTAAAATTATGATATTTATTTACTTGAACAAAACGACCTATATCATGTAAAAGAGCAATTATCTCTAATAAATTAGTATCCTCGGCATTTAAATTTAATTTACTAGCTATTTCTTTGGCTAACTCAACTACTCTATAGGTATGTTCTATTTTTAATTTAATATTAAAGTCTTTATTATCAAAACTAGCTACATATTCTTTAAAACTTGCTAATGCCTTATCCATATTACCTCCATATAAAAAAGATGGTTACCAAAGGGCGACTAATAACCGCGGTACCACCTTTATTTTTTCTTTAAATTATAACGCATTTCTGCTTTTATACTCCGTTTGCAACCAATATATTCCTTCTTTATTAGTTTCCACCAACCACTAACTCTCTTTTAAATATCTAATATATACCTCAAACATCTTTATATAATTTTTCTATATTTTAACAAATATTTTACTATTGTGCAATACTAACTATCTATAAAAGCATTAGCGATAGTATCAATAATATTATCATCTAATAATACTTCTAAATTAGTACCATTTTTATTTAAACTAACTTTACCAGTAGTATTAATTATAGGAATACTTCTTAAATAACCTTCATTTAAATTAGTATATATTAAAACAAAATTATTAATAACTATTCCTATATATTGATCTAATATTATATAATCTTTAATCTCATAATTACTTAAAACTTCATATCCTTCATAACTATATATCTTTATTTGATTATCTTTCTTATTAATAATATATTCATCAGTATAATCAGTAATAATATCGTTAAAACTAGCTGATATCGTATTATTTTCATTATCTACTATTTGCCATTTATTATCTCTATAAGTAATAAAACGATCAGTCTTTAATTCGCCATTTTCATTAAAATGATTAGCAAGTCCGATAAAATCATATTCAAATGGTAAAATAGCCATTAATGATTCACCAATACTTAATGCTCCCCAAACATCATTACTATTTTTAATAACATAAACATTATCTTCTAAAGCTGTATAATAATTTTTAATAGCTTTATATGATTGCAAATTAGTACCAGTTTCAACACTATAGAGATTTATCAAAGCCCCATCAGTTATAAAAGTATATTTATAATCAATAACTCCAACTGGTTTAGTTTCTCCTTGATCATAATAATTTATTTTATAAGTATTATCATCAACTATGGGTGTGGTATATTCACAGATTTCCGTTTGACATTCATACTTACTCATTAAACGATTCTTTTCATTATAAAACCATAGCTTCCCTTTATAATAGAATTCATGATTAGAATTTTCTTCTAAAGGATTATAATTACTATTAGAAAATGCTCCTAAAACAGTTAAGGGAGTAAAGATGAATAAAAGAACAACTATTGTTATTAATACTGGTCTTTTATTCTCCATAAATTCTTTCTCCATCTTTATCAAAACGATATACATCATCATCTATAGTGATTGTAAAACCATTTTCAAAACTAATTTCAAATTCATTATCAACTACTCTTATAGAATCTTCTAATATTTCTTTACTACTTGTATAAGAGAAAACATTTAATTTATTATTATTGATTCCAACATAGTAATTATCATATAACTTAATATAAGCAAATTCATTACTTACTTTACTAAATTTATTATTATATACCACATAACTATCATCATCTACTAATACATAATAACTACCATTACTAATAATTTCTTTATACTTAAATTCAATCTTACCTTTTACAGTACTACCAATTTCTAAGATACCAAATTTACCAGAATTATTTCCAATTGCGGACCGGGCAATGACATATGATGGACTTGCTGATATATGACTTATTTCAGTTTGTAATTCATCTTCATTAACGATAGCTAACGTACTATATGTACCTTTTACTTTCTTTTCTTTTAAATCATATAAATAATATTTTAAATCATTTTCAGTAGCATTATCATATATAAAGACATAACGATTATTATAAATACCACTAGTTAATTCTTCTTCATGATATATATTACAATTATTTAAGATAACATCACTACTAGTTAAATTATTTTTATTATTACATGTATATGTACCTAATAAATCAGTTTTATCACTATCACCATAGAAGTATAACTTACCTTCATAATAACTCATATATGGAATTGTAGCACTTACTTTCCCTTCCATTAAATTAATATTAGTTGTGTCTTTTCCTACTTTTACTAAAGCATTATTATCAATGACATCAATCTCATAACTAACTTTAGTATCCACTAATCTATTATCTTTATCATAAACATATTTCTTTATATAATCAGTACTAGTTATTCTTACACCATCTTTATTTAAATCTTGTAATTCTTCATCTTTTAAATAAACTCTACTCTTAGATACAAAAGAGATAACTCCATTATGAAGTCCTATATAATCATAACCACTTTCTAATTCATTATAATTATAATCATATAAATTATATTTATTATTAACTACTCCTACAATATATTTACTATTAGCATTTTTAATATCAATTTTAAAATTCTTACTTAATCTTTTACCAGTATTATCAATAATATAATGGTCTTCTTTATCTAAGGCTGCTAAATATTGTAATTCAGCATTTACAATACTTAAATTATCATATGATGGCCTTATTAAATATTCATAACCACTTTCAGTAATTTTTATTAAACCATATTTATGTAAAGTATCTTCAATAACAATTAAATTATCTGTTGTTCCATAAGTCTTAATACTTAATAATTCTAAATCAGCTACCTCTCTTTGATTGATATCATATAAAATAATCTTATCACCATCTTTAACAAAGACATAGTTATCTAAATATATTTGACTACTTTTTTCTATTTCAATTCCAGATTCATTGACGTTTAATATTCTATCAAAGGTATCTTTAGAATAATCTAACTTAGCTACTAAGCATTTTTCAGTATCTTTATTCTCACATTCATAACTTCCTAATTCTTGATTACTATTATCTAGGAAGATTAAATTACCATTTTCATAACGATAATTATCTTTTTCAACAATAACAGGATCTTGAGGCTTTTCATCTTCATTTGGCTTTTTTAAAACTAGAAAATACACTAATAAAAAGGCAATAAGTAAAATCACAACAACAATACCCACTATTATTAGAGTTTTCTTTTTCTTATCCAAATCATCCCATTTGTCTTTTAAACTTTTTTTATTTTTTTTCTTAGGTTCTTTAACTACTTTGATTTCATCATCTAAAGTTTCAACTTCTTCATTATCGTTTATTTCAATAATCTCATTGTTATCATACTCATTCATAATAATACACTCCTATAGTTTAAATTATAACATAAATATTCTTATAATAAAAGATAGTTATATTAATCTAAATTTATGAATAGACATATTAAATAAATATAAAAAAGAAGATTGTTCTTCTTTTAGATATTGTCTATAGATAAGACTACACGGAAACCAATGTAGTCGTACACATTACCAGTGCCCCAAGTGAAGCCGAACTGACCGGCCAAAACTCCGTCGTACCAACTGCCACCTCGATTGAACCAAGGGTTGGAAGCGTCAACAAAGTCCGAGTAGTCGGCATACCAACTATTATGAGGTCGATCATTACCATCACCATCTTTAAATGTATAGAATGGCCCTAACTCTCCTGTGGCATCACCAAGTATTCTGTTATTGTACAATGTATTTGTAATTGATAAACTATATTGATCTATATAATCTTTATATGTAGTTGTTATTTCATTTTCTTCAAAACCACTTGAATCTTTATCATGAGATCCTACCCCATATGCAGCGACATATTCCCAGGCTCCACCTGACATATCATAGACTCCAGTAATATTTCCTGTGGTACTTGCTAAATATCCATTAGGAGTATTCCATGTTGTTGATTTACCATCTATACCAGTACTTTCTGTTCCGGGATATGTACTTTGATCTACATTATATGAGGAGTATCCTGTTTTATAATCACTATTATTATTGTTATTAATTTCACTACCTATTCCATAGGATGAATGTGATAGATAAGCAACTGCTCCCCATTCGGTATTTTTCATCATATGACTTTTTAAATTTGATTTATATTCATACGCTGACATAAAAAAGTTCTTTACTGTATTATTTCTCCAGGAATATACATTGGGTTTTATGATTATTTTTGTAGAATCTTGTTTATTTTGTTGAGCAGTTTCTCTACTTGTTGCATCCTTATATCCTGTCTCAAACTTTCCTACCCATATGCCATTTAGTTCTGTTGTACCTAGAGTAAAAGCTGGATGAATTAAATAATCACCTACATTTACACTAGTATCTCCACTTTTTCCACTTTTTTTAGTATCTCCTTCTACTTTTACTTTATCTTTATCTCCGAATACCACATCTATTACTCTGGCATTACCTATTATTTTTCTTAGTGCATATTTACCTTCAGAATCTTCTTGTATATTTGCTAAACTATCTCCTGAAATAGCAGATGAATAATTACCTAAATCCCACACTTTATATTTATATCTTGGGATCCATACAAAGTAACTTTCTATATCGTTTTCATCTATTTTTTCACCTGGATTATAGTTGCCTTTGGCACTATCTACAAGTATTACTGCATTGGCCCATCTCTTTTGACTATAATCATACCATCTTGTATATTCATTTGCATAATATGTATCACCTTTACTACTTATTACTACTGGTATTAATCCATCTTTTA
>CANQFH010000022.1 GCA_947598425.1 uncultured Bacilli bacterium
TCAATTTAAAAAGGACTTAAAGTCCTAATTATTCTAATATACCTTTGATTCTTCTTACTCCAGCACTAGAAGATTCTTCTTTAACTATTTTAAAATGTCCTAAAACTCCAGTATTTTCAACATGTGGTCCACCACATATTTCTTTTGATAAATTACCAATAGTATATACTTTAACAATGTCACCATATTTAGAATCAAAAGTACCATGGGCTCCTTCTTTTTTGGCTTGTTCATATGGTATTTCTTCGAATGTAACCGGAGTATTAGTTTGAATCATTTCATTAACTCGATCCTCAACTCTTTGTTTTTCTTCATCAGTTAATTTATGATCACAATTAAAATCAAAACGAATTCTTTCAGTAGTAATATTACATCCTTTTTGAACAACATCTTTACCATATATTTCTTGTAATGTTGCTAAAAGTAAGTGAGCTAAAGTATGATATTTCGTAGACTCTATCGAATGATCAGCAAGACCACCTTTAAATGAACCAGCATCAATTGTTCTTGATTTTTCTTGATGTTCTTTAAAACATTCATTAAATTCTGCGATATTAACTTTTAAATTATTTTCATGAGCTAATTCTTCAGTCATTTCAATCGGAAAACCAAAAGTATCAAATAATTTAAAAGCATCTTTACCACTTAAGGTATCATTATCTAAATGTTTAATAGTTTTATAAAATAATCTTTCACCATCTTTTAAAGTTTTACTAAATTTATTATATTCTTTTTCTAATTCACGGTAAACTACTTCTTCATTTTTCTTTAATTCTGGATATATATCTTGATATTCTTCAATGTAAATACGAGCTAAATCATTTAAAACATATTCATTAATATTTAACTTCTTTAAATGTCTTATTAATCTTCGTAATAATCTTCGTAAAACATAACCAGCTCCAATATTACTTGGAGTAATACCATGATCATCTGCTAAAATAAATGTAGATGTTCTTAAATGATCCATTATAATTCTAAAACTATTTAAATTATCTTTATATGTTAAATGGGATAATTCTTCTAATTTCATTTTAATACTCTTAAATAAATCAGAGTCATATACACTATCTAAACCATTTAAAACCGTAATAGTTCTTTCTAAACCCATACCAGTATCGACATTTTTCTTCTTTAGTTTTTCTAAAGTACCATCTTCTTTTTTATAATACTCCATAAAAACATCATTCCATATTTCTAAGTATTTACCACAATCACATAAAGGACTACAACTATCACTACAAGCTGGTTTACCAGTATCATAGAACATTTCAGTATCAGGGCCACATGGACCAATACCACTACCTAAAATCCAAAAATTATCTTCTAAATAAAAGATATGATCTTCTTTAACTCCTAAACTCTTCCATATTTCATAAGATTCTGTATCTTTTGGAGCAAAAGAATTCCCTTTAAATACTGTAAAATATAATCTATCTTTGGGAATATTTAAATATTTTTCACTAGTTAAAAATTCATAACTATAATTAATAGCTTCCTTTTTAAAATAATCACCTAGGCTCCAATTACCTAACATTTCAAAGAATGTTAAATGAGAAGCATCACCAACTTCATCAATATCACTAGTTCTAATACATTTTTGGACATCTGTAAGTCTATTTCCAGCTGGATGGCTTTCTCCTAATAAATAAGGTACTAAAGGATGCATTCCAGCAGTAGTAAATAATACTGTGGGATCATTTTCAGGAACTATCGAAGATGATGGAATGATATGATGATTATGATCTTTAAAAAATTCTAAATATTTACATCTTAATTCATCTGGTGTTACTTTCATTATTTAATCCCCTCCAAATACTTAAATACTTTATCTTTTAAACTTTCTTTAGTATCATTAGCTAATATATAATCAAATTCTTCATAACTATCTAAAGCTACCTCAGTTATATGTGATTGTTCTGCTACAGTTAATTTACTTTGAGCAAATTGATTTTCAACATAAATAGCATAAACATTATCATAATTTAATTTAATATCTTCAATTTCTTCAGGCATTCTCACATCACTAATAACTACATTATCAGTTAATGTTTCATAAATTCTTAAATCATCTAACATATTATTGACAAAATATTTACTATCAATTTTTCTAATTTTATCTCCTAATTCTTGTAAATAACTTCTTGGTTTAGTATTACTATTACCATCCCAATCAGTCAATTCTTTAGCAAAATTTTTTAAATATTTACTATATTCAGTAATAACACAACTTTCTAATTTATAAATATAGTATTCTTTAATATATTTTGCTACTTCTCCTTTACCACTTCCCGCTTTTCCAGCGACTAAAAATATTTTCATAATTCCTCCTTCAATAAAAAAGGATGGTATAACCAAAGGAGTCTTAGAGACGGTACCATCCTTAATTTAACTTTCTACTTTTAACGAGTATCCCCGATTAATCTCCCAAAGCAGCTTTATTTATTTTCAGTTATTAGTTTCCACCACCCACTAACTCTCTTAAAACTTTCAATAAATATTTCTTCGTTCAACGATTACTTAATTAATATATCATAAATAACGCCATTTGGCTATATTAATTATTTAAAAACTTTTCTTTACCAAAATCCAATAATACTTTAATAATTGTTAATGTTGGTGTTGCTAAAACCATTCCTAAAATACCAAAGAAATGTCCAAATACTAATAAAGCAATAATAATGATAACAGGATGCGTTGATGAAGCTTTACTCATTACTATTGGTTGTAAGATATAACTTTCTACTATTTGCACGATAACACAAATAATTAAAGTTCCAATACCAATTAAAGGATCTTGAGTAAATCCGACAATAACCGCTACGGCCCCTCCAATATAAGGACCAATAAATGGTATTAAGTCAGTTAAGCCACAGAATAAGCCAAATAATAATGGTGCATTAAGGCCCACTAATGCAAAACCAATGGAATCACATACAAGAACCATTAAGGCTACTAAAAAAGTACCATTAATTACTTTTCTAACTTCACTACTCATCTTACTTGCTAAATGATGAATATCATTTTTAAATGATGTTGGAAATATCTTTTTAAAATGTTTAGCAATATTATCATAATCTATTAACATATAAATACCAATAATTAAGCCCATTGCAAAAGTTCCAATACCACTAAATAATGAAACAATAATATTTATAATAGTATTAGGTAAACTACTAGCAACCTCAGCTCCATAATTAGTAATTGTAGCTAATAATTTTTCCGGAAAATCTCCTAAAGGAACACCGTTACTTTCGAATTTAACAAAAAATTCTTTAACCCCAGTAGTGGCTTTTTCTACAAATCCTGGAAGAAGTCCTACTAATTCATTAACTTCATTATATACTGTAGGAATAAAAGTATATAAAAGCACAAATATAATTAAGACAAAACCCGAAAATACTAAAACAGCGCTTAAAGTTTCACTATGGACTTTCTTACTTAGCTTTAATACTAACGGCCTTAAATACCATGCGATAAAAAAACCAATAAAGAAAGGACTAACTACCGCTAAGAACTCTAATATAATATTTAAGATATTTAACTTTTGAAAAGCTATTATACCTGCTAATATTAATACCGCAATAAATACAATATATAATATTTTTAAAATTCTTTTCGATAAACTTAAAACTTCATTTAAATCTTTAGTATTCAAATCTTTATTATCTTTTATAAATTTCATATCATCACTTCCTTAATATAATTATACTATATATTAATATAAAAAGTAAAACTAATCTATTTAATTCTTTTATAATATAGTCTTGATAATATTCTTTCATCCATGACTACTTTAGAATCATATTTATTATAATTCTTTTGGAATCTTCTAGATCTTAATAATTCATTATATTCATAATTAATAACTGTATTCTTTTTTGACTTCTCTACTTTCTTTAAAAAATAATTACCTCTAACATCATCTTCTAAAGTATAATAATATCTTGCTATTTTTAAATATAACATACTTCTTTCAAAATAAGTTAATTGACAAGAGTCACAAGCTTCTTCAACACTTAAACCAGTATCAGTTAAATTTAATATTGTATTTAAAAGATCTTCATTTTTAAATTCATCTTTCACTTCTCTATTAATTTTATTAATATCTAACATTAATCTATTAATAACTTTACCATAGTTTTTAGAAATACCTTCTAATTTGATATCAGATAACATTAATAATGCATTAAAGATATCACCATCATAAAAGCTTCTCTTAATACTATAAAAAACATCATCTTCTGTAGTTAATTCTTCTAAACCATATGAATTATCCTCACTAATATTTATTCCTAAAATACTAAGTAAATAAACAATAAAATTACAATCTTGATAATTAATATCTTCAGATAAATATAAATATTCTAAATAATATTTTAATTCCCTTTCATGTTGTTCATATTTAAATAAGTAACTTCTTATTAATTTTAATATAACTACAGTAGAAGTTGGTTTTAATTCAAAACATTTCATTAAAAGAATTTTGACTTCAGGATATTTTTTCTTTTTGATTAAGACTTCACGATAATTATATAAACCATCAAAATCTACTAATTTATAAGAATTGTCTACTTCTATTAATATACCACTATTAATAAATTCCTCAATATCATCTAAATTAAATTCTTTATTAACTATATTTTTACTTAATTTTAAAGAATTATTAGAGATAACTAAATTATACAATTTTTCTTCCATAAGTACTCTCCTTAACAAAATACTATTTTAAAATAAAAGATATACTTTGTAAAGAAAAAAGCACTAATTGTGCTTAACTACCTATTTTATTACTCATATCATTAGCTTTATCTAAAAGATTGTTAATTAATTTATCAGCTTTATTTTTAGTACTCTTATTCATTAAAGTATAAGCCCCTAGTCCAATCATTCCAGATACTACAGCACAAGCTAATATTTCCATTTTTTTCATAATTCCACCTCTAATAGTATTATGAACTTTATTTTATTAATTATGTATTAAAAATTCTTTTTCTAATCTCTCTTTCAGACTTGTCTTACGATCAGTACCATAATCATTAAATACCCCTTTATAAAAACTATTAGCATCTCCAATTAAGATTAAACTTTTTTTAGCTCTACTAACTCCAGTATATAGTAATTTATTATATAACATGGAACCATACTCTTTTGTAACGGGCATTACTACATGTTCAAATTCACTCCCCTGACTTTTATGAATAGTAATAGCATAAGCATGACGAATATTTTTTAAATCTTTTTTATTAATTGTCACCATATTTCCATCAAAATCAATAGTAATAACTTCTCTTTTATAAGGTGTAAGAAAGGTATCAATTCTTTTAATATAACCAATATCACCATTAAAAACATTATTATCAGTATCATTAACTAATTGTAATACTTTATCATTTTCTTTATAGATAATATCACCATATACTATTTTTCTTTGGCCTATATCGGGATTAAATAAATCTCCTAACATGGCATTTAAACTATAGATACCATTTTCTCCTTTATATATAGGTGCTAGAACTTGTAAATTATTTTCATCATAACCTTTAGATATACCAGATTCAATTATTTTTTTAATCACTTCTTTAATACTTCTATTATCAGTTAAGATAAAATTATAATCATCTTTTTTATTAGTAAATTCTTCAGATAAATCTTTATTTTTTATTTCTCTAGCTAAGTATGGTATATAACTATTTTCACTTTGTCTATAGATATAATTTAATGGTACATAAGTAAATAAATCACTATTAATTAAATCGTTTAAAACAAGGCCTGGACCAACTGATGGAAGTTGAAAAACATCTCCAACTAAAATTAATTTAACATAACTATATATACCTTTTAATAAAGCCGCAAATAAAGGAGTATCAATCATACTAACTTCATCAATAATTATTAAACGTTGACGATTTTTATTATTTTCATTAATCATAAAGTCGTTACTTTCTTTATTCCATTTTAAATAGCGATGAATAGTTGATGCCACCAGTCCAGTTGAAGTACTCATTTTCTTACTAGCTCTACCAGTGGGAGCTAAAAGAGTAATATCTTCCATTATTTCCCGATCATCTAATTTATTTTGATTAATATATAATTTCACAATGGCATTGATAATTGTCGTTTTACCAGTACCCGGGCCACCAGAGATTATAGTAATATTATTATTTAGGGCTGATGTAATAGCTTTCTTTTGATCATCATTATATGTTATATGTAAGTTATGTTCAAGTTTACTAATCTTTTCTTGAAAATCATAATTAGTTATATCTTTACTAGCTATTTTTTGTAATAACTTCGCAATATCTATTTCATTATGATATAAATAATCTAAATAATAACGATTATTATCTTCTTTAATAAATAATTCTTCTTCTAATTCTTTTAAATAACTCATATATAATTCATAATCAATACTTATATGAAATAATTTATTCAAATATTCAAAAATATCTTCTTTATAATAATATATATCTCCAGTATTTAAACTAATTAAATGCATTACTTCAATAATACAAGCTTTAACTCTTCTTTTATCTAATTGATCATTATTATTATTTAAAAATATTGCATCTAATCTTTTAAAATCAATTATTTCATTTAATAAATATATATTATTATTTAAAATATCTTCTAAAGTATCATGATACTTGGTATATATCATTCCAGCTTCTTCAATAGAAAATCCCAGTTTCTTTAATTCTAATATTAAATCAGAACTTTTAGAGTAATTAATAATTGATTCATATATTTTATCTCTTTTACGATCATTCATACCCTCTATTTTATCTAAAGCAAACTTATTCTCTTTAATGATATCAATACTTTTATTGCCATACATATCGACAATCTTTTCAGCTGTTTTTTGACCACAACCTTTAATAAAGGAACTACATAAAAATGCAATAACATCTTCTTTCTCAGTTGGAGTTATAAATTCATAACTACTAATTTTAAATTGCCAACCAAACTTTTCATGATTAGCAAATTCTCCAGTTATTAGCATTGTTGTTTCTAATTTAACATCTAAAATACTTCCCGTAATAGTAATAGATTTTTTAACATATTCTTGATATTTAGGATCATTAGTTTTGTAAACGCGAAAACTCGCTACTATGTAGCCATTGGATTCATTATAAAAAATTGTATTCTTAATTTTGCCTTCAAATGTAATCATAAAATCATTATATAATAAAAATATTAAAAAAACTAGAATTTTTAGATTGAGTTTGATAAATCTTTAATATTATCATATTTAGGCATAATAAAACCCCTTATTAAGGGGATAAATTCTTTATGGCGGAGCAGGAGAGATTTGAACTCTCGCGACAGTTACCCATCCTACACCCTTAGCAGGGGCGCCTCTTCAGCCTCTTGAGTACTACTCCGTGCCAACCTCTTATAGTTTATCATAACTAAAAAAGATAGTCAATTATTTTAAATAATTTAACTATCATTATTATACTTATTTATTACTAATTTATACTATTTTATTAATAAATTTCTAATAGCAGAAATATTTTCATATTGAATTGTTATATAATCATTAGCAGTATCTGTATTCGTAATTAAATCATTAATTTCAATAATACTAGCTTTATAATTCTTTTCTAAGTCTTGTACTAATTCACTCTTATCAACACTTTTTAATTTAATAATGGCATTATATTTAGAATTCTTAAATTTATTCTTAATATCATTTAAAACATTTTCACTATTAGACTCACTAATGTCTTCTAAAGATACAATTTCAAAACCAAATTTTTCTAAATATTTCAGTTCATTGGAAGCAATTACTAAAGTATTATTATTGTTATTTTTGGCTTCTTTAGAAATATTTCTTAATTCCGCATCAATCCATGATACTTCTTCATATAATTTATTATATTTCTTTTCAACTTCTTCTTCTTTTAAGGGATTATTTAAATATTCTTGTAAAGAAGTTTTAATATTTTTAGCAAGCATTAAAAAGTTATTTGGAGCTAGCCATAATTCTTGAATATTATTATTATAATTTAAACCATAAGTAGCATCAATTATCAATAATTTATTATTCTTATTAATTAAAGATTTAGCTATTTCTTTTTCGTTTCCTACTCCCATATAAACAAATAAATCTCCCTTAGAATATTCCTCTACTTGTTTATCAGTTAAAGTATAATCATTTAAATTAGCATCAGCAGGGTAAATACTAGTTACTTCCCTACTATCTTCACCATATAAATATTCCGTTATAAATTTAACTGGATATATTGTTGTATATATAGTGGCATCTTCTAAATTTTGTTCATTAAATGAGCAACTAGTTAAAAAGAATATTGCTCCTAATAAAATAAATATTTTAAATCTCTTCATATATTCACCATCATTTTTAATTTTACACTAACAAAGAATATTTATCAATATAATAAGTTTCAATTATGAGTAAAATACTTGCTAGAAGATAACCACCAATAATATCTGTGGCAAAGTGTGCCCCTAAATAAATTCTACTTATACCTACTAACAAAGGAATTATTCCTAACATAATACTTAAGATTACTTTTAGTTTTTTATTTAAATTACTTTTTAATACTAAATAAATTAATATTCCATATAATGAGACTGATGCCATAGTATGTCCAGATGGGAAACTAAAAGTTTTTTCTATAACTAATTTTAATACTAAAGGTCTTTCTCTTCTTATTAAAAGTTTAATAATATTATTAAAAATAGTTGAAATAATAACTACTCCCACTAATATATATCCTTGTTTCTTTTTTAAGATTTTAAATAAAATAAAAAAGAAAATACATAATAAGATAACAAATAAAGTACTTCCTAAAAAGGTAATACTTTTAAATATTAGGGTATTAGTATCATTAATAGTAAATAAATTATAAATAAAATTATCAAATTCACTTACTAAATCCATTTTAATTAACAAAGTTAAAAATATAAATAATATACTAAGAATTATTACTAGATATTTTCTAGCTTTCATATTTATCACCTGAAAAAACAAATTCTCTTTGAATAACTAAATTAATTATCCATAAGATAGAATCAACTACTATCTTAATTAATACTATTGGAAATGCTCCGAATAAAGAACATAAATAAGTAACAAAGCAACCAGAAATAAACATTTGAATTATTGCTAATACATAATATTTCATAAGAGTTCCCACAGTCATATTCTTAAATACTAAATTAGAATTAATGATATAATTATATATGGATGAGACTACTCTAGCTAAGATGGTTGCTGCTAAAATTCGGGAATTAATATTAAGTATTCCTAAAATACCACAGAATAATATAATATCTAAGATAAAAGAACTAAATGATGCCATAAAATATTTCATAAATAATTTATAAATCATAATTGAATCTTTTAAAGGATTAAAATGACTATTAGCGTTACTATTTAAATAAATTGTCTCAATTTCTACTTCTCTTATCTTAATGTTTTCATTCTTACATTCAATCAACATATTAGTTTCATATTCATATCTTTCTCCAGATAAATCTAAGAATTCTTCCATTAAATTTTTACTAAAAGCTCTAAGTCCAGTTTGGGTATCACTAATATCTAGACCAATAAATATTTTAAAAATATTTCTAGTTATTTTATTACCATATTTACTTTTTTCAGGAACATTTTCACTATCAAAATTTCTAACTCCTAAAATTAACTTATCTTTATTATTTAATAACATCTTAGCACATTTTTTGATATCTTTAACACTATGTTGGCCATCACAATCGCAAGTAACTACACCTTCAATATCGTTATATTTGTTAAGTAAGTAATTAAAACCATTTTTTAAAGCTCTTCCCTTACCTAAATTCTTATAATGTTTAAGAACCTCTATATGTCTTTTTTCTAAACTTTTAAAAAACTTATCATGAATCTCTTTTGAACCATCATTTATTACTAAAATATTCTTAAACTCTTTCACTAATTCATTAATAAATTTTAACATAATCTCTTCATCAGGATCTAATGTTGGTATTACTATAAATATATTTTCCATAATATTTTCTCCTTCTATATTGCTTCCATATTAACTAATTTATAACTACCTTCATAGTATATAAAATATAATCTATCATGCATAACATCAACTTTATCTTGACTATTTACACGCATATTTTTTTCTAAATAAACTTCCACACTAAAAGCATTATCATTGTATATTATAAAATTTTCTAATCTTTCATTAGTAAATACTGGATTTTTTAAACTGTGTTCACTTACAAAAGTAATATCAACATTATGAGCCCAACCATAAGCCATTTGATACATATAACTATCTTTAATTAAATATGGTGTAAATGTATAAAAACCATGAGCATTACTATGTAAATCATCAGTTAAAAATAAACTCCAATTCTCTGCTAATTTTATAATATCTATTTCACTTTTCAATTGATCTTTTACTTCATCATAATTTTTATAAGTTTTAAATGTTCTCTTAATTTCAATTTTATCTTTATTAATTTCATAAGCTACTTCATTTTTATTTTCATCTAATATTTTAATTTCAGGTTCATATACTAAATTATTAATTTGATATGTTTTAGATGGATCTATTTCAATATATTTAGTAAGTCTTTCTAATCCTGTAACGTCCTCTTGGGAAGTAACAGCATCTTCACTTACTAATTTATCATTGATATATAGTTCATAATTGATGGGTATTTTGATTTCATAATTATATAAACCATTATCAAAATTATTTTGACTATCTACTACTTCCCATTCATCTATTTTTAAAATAGCCATTTTAGTATAATTTTTAATACTTCTTAAAGACACAGTACTAATTAATTTATCTTTATTATATAAATCATATACATATAAATTATTTTTACTTAATTTAGAATTTTTCTTTATTTTTAAATTATCACTTTTGTATAATTTTTTAATTCCATCTTTAATATTAGCATTGTTTTTTTCATATTTACTAATTGTAAAAGCATCATTTTGAATATTTTCACTTAATTTACCACTAGAGGCTAAATAAAAAATATAATTATCTACAATATTTCTTTCATATATAGCCATACTTTGATATACATAACCTAAAAAAGAAATATTAATTATTAATAAAACAATACTAAATATTATTATTCCTTTAGTATATAAATGTAATCTTTGGAACTTTTTAAATAACTTCATTTTACTACCTCTTTTCAACGATGAATCCAGTTGGAAGACGCCATGATGTATTAGAATAATATAAAGTTACCGAAGTCATTTCATATTTACCATCGTAATACATACTAGAAGATGAACCACCATCGATATTGGCCGCATTAACTGCACCATATTCTTGCATTACTTCAATTAAATCAGCCGCAGTGGCTCCTAAATGACCATTGGCACCACGACCATCAGTAACTAAAAGTAAGACTGTTCCATCAGCTCTTTGACCAATAGCAGTTCTAGGATTAGCACCACTACCATTACCATTTACTTCTCTTGCTTCACCATTAATAATTAATTTAACAAAATGGTTATTTGCATCTGATGCTTCTTCTTGAAACGCTACAGCATCCCTTATTTTTTCACTCTTAATAATCTCCGCTACTTCTTGAGCATTTTTGCCATCTAAATCAATTATTTTTAGTATATTATCTTCATTAAAACCAATTAAATATAAACCTCTAATACCTGAAGGATTATTATATTCAATAACACTATCTCTAACTACTAAACCTAAAGGCTTACCACCTTTATTACCATTTGATACATATAAACCACCATTAACTCCCGCAAAAGCATCATTATCATTAACTAATTTATCTAAGGTAATGCCTACTTCTTTCCAAGAACCATCATATATGGTAGCAAGTTTAACTCTTGCAGGATCATTTACAATAATCATTTTTGCTGAATAGGTTGAACCTGGTATTTCGACTAATTCAATACCATTTTTATCGATATTACCTTCAGTATTAATTAAACTATTATCTATTTCTTCTTCAAAAGATTGCATACTATTACTGTTAACTATTTCTTGAACAGTATTATTTGGTAATAATAGTCCAACAACAAACTTCATTTGGCCAGTCTCAAGCATTGTTGTTACAAATAAATTACGAGCATGTTTACTAGGGCCATAACAAAAAATTAAACCCATACCATAAACTGTAACTAATAAAAAGACTAAAAATATCCCAATAAAACTAAAAGTTTTGGCTATTATTTTTACAAATTTCATATACTGCCACCCTTACTACCATGTCTATCAAAATATTATCATAGATACTTTTATACTTCAAGAAAAAAGTAGTAACTTTTATAAGAAAAAAACTCATAATATGAGTTCAATTAGTTATAATAAATGGATCTTTATTTATATCATTCATGATACCAGTACCAGTTAATGTGATGTTGGAATCAAGATAAAAGACAGGACGAGCTGAATAGGCATTTCCCATACGATCAAAATTAGTAAATCCCGTATCAATTACACTATAAGCATAATAAAAGCTGCTAGGTTCTCCAAAACGACCTACACGAGAAATAGTCCATTCTTTAGAGGAATCTCCACTTAAATTCTTTTCATTATTATTTAAATATATCCATGATTCCATACATTTAGAAAATTCACCATTTCGGCAATCAATTCCATCACTTGATATCGACCAATAATAATCGCTTACAGATAAGAGTCCAATTTTTATTTTTTCAGAACTTTGTTTCCAAGTATCAATTTGTATGTTACCATTACCACGATAAAAAGTAGCGTTAGATATTCCATGTTCTTGTTTAAACATCTCTAAAGCAGTTGATGGAGTATAATCATAATGAATATCACCTTCATACCAATTTTTACTCACTATTTTATTAGTCCAGTTGGTATCTTTCATATATGAATATAATGAATTATTGGAATTTAAAAAGATATTAGTACTACTAGAACTTTCACCATTTAATCTCTGTTTTAAAGAACTACTACTCCATAAAATATCTGCATATTGATCTCCTTGGTATCCTGTATGCCATTGAAAAACGTTTGCACTTCCTTCTTTTAAAGGTGTTTGTTTTATTATTTTAATCATATCTTTGCTTACGGTATCATCACATAATTGTGTATCTTTATTAGTACAATCTTCTCCGACTATTCCAATTATCCGATACATATAAATATCTGGATTATTTATACAATCTTGTTTATCTGTAGTTCCAAAACATATATAATTGTTATCTACTACATCTGAGGTTCCTTGATATCGATACATTCCACCTTTTAAGTCATAACTTAAATTTGGATATCCTGATAATTTAGTTCCTGGTGCTGTTAATTTATCAAAATATAAATAACAATAACTAGTTTTTGAGGTTTCTACTGTAGCTTTTCTTTCTCCTTCATCAAATGTTAATATTTCTTCTTTGATTTTTTCACCATTTTTATCTATACATCCTGATAATTCTTTATTAAATTTATATTTATAATCAGGCCATTCATTACTATCACTTTCTACATAAGTTTGATCTTCTTGTTCTAACATTATGGCAAACATTTCACTATCTTTTTCATTTAACTTTACTTCATCTAATTTAGTATTTGATTTATTATTAAAACTAACTATTAATGTTATACTTATAACTATAATTAATACTAACAACACATATTTCTTTTTCATACCCTAGACTCCTTTATATTATACATATTTATTATATAATACCCCCCCCGGAGTCAA
>CANQFH010000023.1 GCA_947598425.1 uncultured Bacilli bacterium
AGATGAATAATAGAATAAGAAAGAAGTACATAGTATTAATGTTATTGGTAATAAGTATAACCATAATAGGAATACCGATAAGTTACACCAATAAAGAATTAGATGTAGTTAAATTAAATGATAAGATAGATAATAAGATGTTTGCTATGTATATAAGACAAAATAATGATTATGTAAAATATGAAGGAAAAACCTTTCCTAAAGGATATGTAATAAACTTTGATAGAAGTTATTGTATAGATAGTAAAGAACAATTAGTGAAAGATGCATTAACAAGAACAAATACAGGAATAAGTGTAAAAAGTAAAGTAGCAGTATATTGTACATTATATTTTGAACCAGCAGAAGCGATATATTTAACATATGATTCAACAAATACTAAAACAGAGTGTACAACAGTCCAATGTGCATTAGATGAATTATATACATTAATATATGAATAGAGGAAAGGGGAATAAATAAAATGAAAAGAGTAATAAAGATATTAAAAAATAATATATTTGGATTAATATTAGGAATATTAGTATCAAGTATAAGTGTATATGCATTAGAGAATATAGCTATGATAGATAGTGAAGAAGTAACATATAATAATACCGAAAGCCATGGAGATTACGATAATGTCCAACAAACTATAGACGAATTATATAAGAAAGTAGGATTCACTGGAGAAAAATGGACTGATCCAACATTAAATGGAGCAGATCCTGTACTAAAAGAAGGATTAATACCAGTAATAATAAGTAGCAAAGGAGATACATATTATGCCAATGAATATACAAGATGGTATGATTATAGTCAAAAGAGATGGGCAAATGCAGTAATACTTGTAAATGAATCAAAAGATAAGTATAATCCAGGAGATAAAATAGAAGAACAAGATATAGAAAGTTATTTTGTATGGATACCAAGATATAAATATAAAGTATGGGATACAGGTGATTATACATCAGCTATTTCAGGAGATAGTTTAGCAAACATAAAAGAAGATACTGGTGACCAATATGCAATAAGAAACATATTAGGTAATGCCAGAGTAATAGAAATAGAATTTGAATCTAAATCAGTAACTAAACAAAGCGGTACCACAGTAGATTCATGGTTAACACACCCAGCCTTTACTTTAGGTAATACTGAATTAAATGGAATCTGGGTAGGAAAGTTTGAAACAGGATATAACCAAGATGGAGAAAATGAAAATCAAATAACCCCAGATAGTAATTGGACTACTGAAGGAGCTCAAAAGACAGAAGAAAAAAGTAATCGTATTATAGTAAAACCAAATGTATATTCTTGGAGAAATAATACAGTAAAGAACTTCTTCATGTCAGCATATGAATATAAACAAGATTTAAAAAGTCATATGATGAAGAATACTGAGTGGGGAGCAGTAGCTTATCTATCACACTCAGCATATGGAATAGGTGGAGAAATCAATATAAATAACAATTCAGATTATAAAACAGGATATTCTGCAGCACCGGGAACAGATCAGAGTACATACAAAGGTACTGGTGGCACTGAGACAGATGGTAAATCAAAGGCATGGAATACCCCAACCGGATTCTTAGGAAGTACCACAGGAAATATAACTGGAGTCTATGATATGTCAGGAGGAGCCTGGGAATATATGGCTGCATATGTTGAAGGACAAGTAGGTCAAAGTGATTTTGATAATGATACTGATTTAAAAAGTAAATATAAAGATTATATAGACCAATATGATAAAGAAAGTTCAACAACAATATATAATAAAAGAATACTAGGAGATGCAACAGGAGAGATGGGACCATTCTTTACATTTAAAGATGGTGATAATGTTGATAGATACCATAATAGTTGGTATGCCGACTACTCGGGCTTTGTTGTCGCTTACTACCCTTGGTTTTTTCGAGGTGGCGGTTGGAGCGACGGAGTTTTGGCCGGTCAGTTCTACTTCTCTGGGACCACTGGTGGTGCGGACGCCGGCGTTGGTTTCCGTCTAGTTTTATCAATAAGTGAATAAAATATATATAAATTGAGATGTTAGATATTTTGCAATCTAACATTTTTTATATGTGAAAATTTACAGTAATGCAATAAAAAAGTCACAAAATCTTGACTCCGGGGGGGGTATTATATAATAAAGATAATAGAAGATAAGGGAGTCTAAGATATGAATAAGAAATATATATTAGTATTGTTAATAATAAGTATTGGATTATTAGTAATGCCGAAAAGTTATGCAAATAAAGAATTAGATGGTGTAGAGTTAAGAGAAAATAATGATATAAATAAGAAAACTTTTGCAATGTATGTAGAAAATAGTTTAGGACAATATGAACCATATACAGAAGATAGTAATTATTTTCCCAATAGTTTAAAGTATCATTATAATGAATCAATGAGTAAATGTGTAGATAACAATGATCAAGAAGTAGATGAAATATTAACTCACAATGAAGATAACTCAGTAACTGTAACAAGTAATAGAACAGTATATTGTTATTTGTATTTTGACTTAGATAAAGATAAACCTATTACCCCAAATGTATCTTTAAGTAATTTATCAAGTATCGATAATAATTATACAAATACAAAATTACAAACAGTAACAATAATATATAATGATGAAGATATCGAAAGTTATTGTGTTAGTTTAAATAGTGATACATGTACAAATTATGAAACAACAGGATTAGATACAGCAAATAAAAAGATAACATTAAGTAATTATGATTTAGGAGAAGATGGAAATAAAACAATCAAAGTGCGGTTAAAAGATTTAGCAGGAAATATAAGTGAAAATCCCGGAAGTATAACAAAGATATTAGATACACAACCACCGGTAATAAATAATTTAACAGTAAGTGGAGCAACAACATATAGTAATGTTAATTACGTAACAACAGCTAGTCCAAGTGTAACCCTAACATGGAGTAATGATGATGTAGCTAGATATTGTATGAGTAATGCTGATTGTACCCCAGAAACAAATATAAGTGCAAAAACAGTAACAATAAATGTACCATTAACAAACAATGCAGCAAATACTATTCATGCTAAAATAATAGATAAAGCAGGTAATGTATCAAATGATAAAACATATGGATTAACAGTAGATACAGCCAAACCAGGAACACCAACTGTAAGTATGAGCAATGTTTATAATACTTATGTTACTAATCAAACACCAACAATAACAGCTACATATAGTGATAGTGATATAGTAAGTTATTGTATAAGTTTAGGTAGTACGAGTTGTACAAGTTATGTCACAACTGGACTAGATACATCAAAAAAGACTATAACAGTAAGTAACTATCAATTAGGAGTAGCTGGAAGTAAAATCGTAAGAGTATGGTTAAAAGATAGAGCAGGAAACGTAAGCAGTACTCCTGGAAGTATAACCAAGACATTAGATGTAACTGCGCCAACATTAACATTAAATACTCCAACAATAAATGAAACAAGTATCGTAGTGCCATTTACAGCAATTGATACCAATGGTATAGCAAGTATAACTTGTAGTGGAGCAACATGTAGTTGTACAGGCACAACTAGTGGCTCATGTACATTTAGTAGTTTAACTGCTGGAACAAGATATAATAATACTTTAAAAATTGTGGCTAAAGATAATGCTAATTTAAGTACAAGTAAAAGTGGAGATTGGACTACTAAAGATTTAAGTTTAAAATACACTAGTAAAACTCCTATACAATGTAATGGTGGTTATTATGATTCAGATGATGAATGGCATGATACATGGAATATTCAATGGTGTGTTCAAGTAAGTAATTATACAGGTGGTTTATCTGCATCTGGAAGCAAAGGATATTTTAAATGTTCCGGAAATGTTTGCTGTGGTTATGAATCACAGTCTGTAAAGCAACATAATCGTGATCAGGCAGTATGTTTTAGTTCTTCATTTACCATAAAAGATTCTGCAGGTAAAAGTGTTGTTGCTAACTATGGTTCCGAATTATGCACCAATACAATTAGTATGTGGGAAAATCCTCAACATCTTGATAGTGATTGTACTTTGGCCAGTCAACAAGGATTTTACTATAGATGGGCTGAATAATAAACCAATATTTTTCAATTTATTTCTCTAAAATAATAATTCTACATTGACATTAATTCTAATTCATTGTATAAAATATAATTATGGAGGAAATATGAAAAATATCGTTATTGTTGAATCTCCAGCTAAAAGTAAAACAATTGAAAAGTATTTAGCTGGTAATTATAAAGTAGTCTCATCTAAAGGACATATTAGAGATTTAGCTACAACTGGTAAATATGGTTTAGGTGTTGATTTAGAAAATGATTTTAAACCTAGTTATGTAATTATTAAAGGTAAAAATAAAGATGTTAAAGAATTAAAAAAATTAGTTGAAAGTGCCGACCATATCTATCTTGCAACCGACCCCGACCGTGAAGGAGAAATAATCTCATGGCATTTAAAAGACGAATTAGGAATACCAGAAGATAAATATGATCGAGTAACTTTTAGAGAAATAACTAAAGATGTTGTTTTATCATCAATTAAAGAACATGCTAAAATTGATATGAATTTAGTTAAAGGAGCCGAAACTAGAAGAATTTTAGATCGTATTATCGGTTTTCGTTTAAGTAAATTAATGCAATATAAAACTGGTGGTAAATCAGCTGGTCGTGTTCAATCAGTTGCATTAAAATTAATTGTAGATCGTGAAAGAGAAATATTAGCTTTTGTACCTAAAGAGTATTGGACAATCGAATCTGATTTTAAAGATTATACTGCTGAACTATTTAAATATAAAGATAAAGATATTGAAATAAATAATGAACAAGAAGCTGATGAAATATTAGCCAAATTAAGTAATTCTTTTAATATTGATAGTATTGAAGAAAAAGAAAAAAAGAAAGCTTCTAGAGAAGTATTTAAAACTTCTACATTACAACAAATGGCTTCATCTAAATTAAACTTTGCGGCTTCTAAAACAATGAAAATAGCTCAAAAATTATATGAAGGAATCGATTTAGATAATGAAACAGTTGGTTTAATCACTTATATGCGTACTGATAGTGTTCGTCTTTCTGATGAATTTATTGGTCAAGCTAAAGGTTATATTAATAAACAATATGGTAAAGAATATGTTGGTTATGCTAAAGTAGGTAAAAAGAAAGATAATGTTCAAGATGCTCATGAAGGTATTAGACCAACTAGTATTTATCGTACTCCAGAAGAAGTTAAGCCTTATTTATCTTTAGATGAATACAAATTATATCGTTTAATATATATTAGAGCTTTAGCATCTATCATGGCTGATGCCAAAGTTTTAGCTACTACTGTCATTTTTGAGAACAATGATTATTTATTTAAAACTACAGGAAGTGTTCTTACTTTTGATGGTTATTTAAAAGTATATTCCGAATTTGAAGATAGTGAAGATAAAATATTACCTAATTTTAAAGATTATCAAAGTAAAGTAGTAGTGGCTGATAGTATCAATAAATATCAACATTTTACTAAACCCGCTAGTAGATATACTGAAGCTAGTTTAATTAAAGAATTAGAAAGCCTAGGTATTGGTAGACCATCAACTTATGCTACTATTATTAGTACTATTAAAGATCATGATTATGTTAAAGTTGAAGATAAAAAATTTGTACCAACAGAAATGGGTATAGAAACTACTGATAAGTTACAAGAATATTTTAGTGATATCATTAATGTTAAATATACAGCTCATATGGAAAGTGATTTAGATGATATTGCTGAAGCTAAAAAAGATAATATTAAAGTTTTACATGAATTCTATGATAAATTTGCTCCAATTATGGATGATGCTCTTAAAAATATGGCAAAGAAAGCTCCGACTAAGATTGGTGAAGTTTGTCCTGAATGTGGTAATGATTTAGTAGTAAGAAAAGGTAAATATGGTGAATTTGTAGCCTGTTCTAATTATCCAACATGTAAATATATTAAGAAAGATAAAAAAGAAACTGAAGAAGTTAAAATAATTGCGGAATGTCCAAAATGTCATAAGAATATAGTTGAAAGAAGAACTAAAAAAGGTAAGATCTTTTATGGCTGTTCTGGATATCCTAAATGTGATTATGCAACTTGGTATAAACCCACTGGTGATGTTTGCCCAAAATGTGGTAATTTAATGGTATCTAAAAATAATATTGTAATTTGTGAAAACTGTGATTAGACTTAAAATAATAAGTCTTTTTCATTGACATAATTTTTAATAAAAATAGATAATATATCTATTAAATAAAGAAAATATTTGTTATAATTTTATTGATGTATTATGAAAAGTAAAAAAAAGAAATTTTTTAAAAATAAATTCCAAATGGTTATTTATACAATAATTTTTATTGTATGTATTGGTTTATTTATTTATATTGGTTGTATAGATTTTACTAAAGATATCGATAGTGAATCTAAAAAATTTAGCTCTCTATATAAAGAAGTAAGTGATGATAACCTTTATGTTTTTACTTCCGCAAGTGAAGTTTTGAATTTACTTAATAAAGAAGAAGTAGCGGTTATCCTTTTTGGTTTTCCTACTAATAAATGGACTGGTTATTATGCTAATATTTTAAATGAAGTTGCTAAAGAATTAAAAATAGATAAATTATATTATTATGATTTTTATGAAGATCGAAAAGACTCTAATGGTACTTATGAAACAATCGTTAATAAATTAAAAGTATATGCTCCAGTCGATGATGAAGGTAATCAAGATATTATGGCTCCAACTGTAGTTATTGTGAGAAATGGTGTGGTTAAAGCTTATTTTGATGATACTTCGATGATGAAGGGAATTACTACCCCTAAAGAATATTATAATGAAAATCAAATAGAATTAATTAAATCAGAGTTAAAATATGTATTAGAAGAATTAAAATAATAAGGAGTATTATTAATGGAAGAGAATTTTAGAAGTAAATTAGGTTTTACAATATTTATTTTATTAGTAGTCTTTTTAGCAGTGGGAGGTTATTTCTTTACAGATTATTTAATTAATGAGAAAGAAATAAAAGCTAAAGAAAAAGAGAATGAAAAAATAAATTACAAGATAGATACTACTAAAGATTATATTTATTATGAAAATGAAAGTACTATTAGTAAAGATGCTGAAATAGATTATAAAGATGTAGTTATTAATTTAAATACTCAAACGGTATTAAATGAATCTTTAAGAAAAGAAAATCAAATATATAAACATAATATTGATTATATTAGTAATCATGAAGGATTAAATAAAGATTTATATACTTATGATAATGATAATATTTATTCTTTAACATTTAGAACTTATGAAAATTATGAGTATGATAAATATGTTAGTTTGTTAATTAAAGATTATGATTATTCTTGTTTTGATTATATTAATTATAATAAAACTAAGGCTTATGTATTTAATACTGAGACTGGAAAAGAATTAAAAGAATCAGAGATTCTAGATATATATGATTTAGATATGAATAATATTAAAGAACAAATTAGAAAATATTTAGAAGGTAAGCAAACTAAAGAAGATGGTGTTGAAGTTTTAAAAATAGATGAAACTATTAATGAACTTAGTGATTATAGCCTATACATAAATAATTATGGTAGATTATGTATAAGTTATCTTGTCAAAACAACACAAATAAATTATAATGAAGATATGGAGGTTTTAAGATGAACTTAGATACAGAGGTCAAAATGAGTAAAGCTATCGAGGCTTTAGATAGCAAACTTACAAGTATTAGAGCAGGAAGAGCTAATCCGGCAATGTTAAATGGTATTAATGTTGATTATTATGGTAGTATGACACCACTTAACAGTATTGCTAATATTACAGTACCGGAAGCTCGAGAATTATTTATTAAACCATTTGATCGGAGTGCATTAAAAAATATTGAAAAAGCTATTAATGAATCTAATATAGGTATTACTCCTAATAATAATGGAGAAATGATTATTTTAACTATTCCGGAATTAACTGAAGATAGAAGAAAAGAATATGTTAAAAGTGCTAAAAGTATTGGAGAAGAAGCTAAAATAGCTTTAAGAAATATTCGTCAAGAAGATAATGAAAAAATTAAAAAAGCTGAATTACCTGAAGATGAAGAAAAGTTATATTTAGATGATGTTCAAGAATTAATAAATAAATATAATAAAATTGTTGATGATAAAGTTAAAGAAAAAGAAAATGAATTAATGAAGATATAGATTAGGGTTGATAGTAATGGATAAAAAGGAAGTTAAAAAGACTAGTTATAATGATTTTCATATCGCACTCATATTGGGATTATATTTAATACTAGATATAATTATATTATTTGGTTTATGTGTATTTGAATTAAATGGCTTAAATCATACTGAAGCTTTAATAATAAGCTTTATTATGGAATTTACTGCTACGATATATTTGATATTAAAAGGTAATATTAAATCATCATTAGTATTCTATATCATTTTATTGGTATCTCCAATATTTATTGGCTTACTAGCGATGTTTATGAAGTTATTTACTGAAAATATGCCATTTACACCAACTATATTAGTATTATTTAGAAATGGTTATACATTAAGTGGTAGTACTATTAATGGAGTATTAAAATTCATGACTAAATATCGTATACCTTCATTATTAGCAATTATTATTTGTAGTTTAGCTAGATTATTTGCTAAAAAAGAAAATGCTTAAAATATAATTTAGATTAGTCCAATCAATAATGATTGGCTTTTTTCATTTTCAATAAAAAAGAGTTGACTATCAAACAAATGAATATTAAAATCAAGATATAGTTTTTAAAGATATTCTAGGAGGCCAATATGTTAAAACTCAAAAATGTTTCTAAGTATTATTATCAAGATGGAGTTATTGCTGAAGGATTTACGAAAGCTAATTTAGAGCTTCATTTGGGAGAATTTGTAGTTATAACTGGAGAAAGTGGCAGTGGGAAGTCCACCTTATTAAATGTTTTATCAGGATTAGATACATATGAAGATGGCGAAATGTATATTAATGGTGAAGAAACTAGTCATTATACTGAAGAAGATTATTTAGAATATCGTCGTAAATATGTAAGTAATATTTTTCAAAATTTTAATTTAGTTAATAGTTATACAGTATATCAAAATATTGAATTAGCTATGCTTATTAATGGTAAAAGTAAAAAAGAAGTTAAAAAAGATGTTAATGAATTAATTAAGTTAGTAGGATTAACTAGATATCGTCATACATTAGCATCTAAGTTATCTGGAGGTCAAAAACAAAGGGTAGCAATAGCTAGAAGTCTAGCTAATGATACTCCAATAATTGTTGCAGATGAACCAACTGGAGCACTTGATAGTAATGCTAGTGCTAGTATTTTAAAATTATTACATGAAGTATCTAAAAATAAATTAGTCATTATTGTAACCCATAATAAAAGTGAAATTGAAAAATATGCAACAAGATTAATTAGAATGCATGATGGGAGAATTTTAGAAAATAAAGAAGTAGTTAAAGTTAATTTAGATAATGAATTACAACCTAAAAGTATTAAAGATGTACCCTTTATTACCCGCTTTTTATTAGGGTTTAGAAATGCTTTTAATATCCCTGTAAAATTAATATTAATGATTGTCATATTTTTACTTATAAGTACTACTTTATTAACTAATTACGCCTCTTTTAGACATGATGAATTTACTGAATTAGGGGTATCATATAATTATTATTTTTTAGGAAATAATACTAAGAGAGTGATTATTACTAAAGAAGATCAAACTGCCTTTAATGAAAATGATTATAATAAAATTAAAACTTTAAATAATATTGATTATATTGTTCCTAAGGATATTTTAAATGAAATCGATTTAAATATTGATAGTGATAATATTTATTTTACTGGGAAATTATATTTAAAAGATCTTTCTAAAGTTGATGTAGGAAGAATGCCTAAATTAGATAACGAAATCATAATTATAGGTAGTCATGATAATTATTTTTTAAATGAATTAAAAGATGAAGTTTTTAATAATACCTTTACTATTGATAATATTTCTTTAAAAGATGTTAAGATAGTAGGTATATTATATGATGATAGTTATACTAGTTATGATAATGATTTTTATGTTAGTAATAATATTATAGATAAATTATATATGATGGAGAATTTAAATTATCGTAGTAGTCTTATTAAGTTAAATAATACTTATTTTGGGAATAATCAAAATTTATATTTAGATTTAAATTATCAAGATAATATTCCTAAAGGTAAGATATATTTAAAAGAAGATTATAATGCATATTGTAATAATTATGATTGTAGCAATGAAATAGTAAGTATTACAACAAAAGATATTTATAGTACTGAGAATGTTTTCTTAGAAGTAGTAGTAATTAATAAAGATAATGTAAGTAGATTATTAAATATGCAATATGAAGATATTAGTGATTGTTATATAAGCAAAGATGATTATAATCTTTTATATAATACTTTAGATTATCAGAGTAGTATTTATGTTAAAGAATTAAAAGATTTAAATAACACTGTTAAAGAGTTAAATAATTTGGGATATAAAACATTAGTCTTAAGAGATACGGAAGCTAATATTGCGGAACTGATAACGCAAATATTTAATATTTTTAAATTAATTGTGATGATTGCTTTAATATTTACTTTATTCTTTATTACTTATTTTATAATGAAAATAATTTATAAATCTCGTAATAGTTATTATACAACTTTAAGAAGTTTAGGAAGTACTAAAAAAGTATGTGTTAGTATTTTAGCTAATGAATTAGTAGTTATATCTACTATTACCTATATAGTATTAATAATATTAATATATTTAGTTAAATTTAATATTATCAAATTTGCTTATTTAGAAGAATTAGCAGTATATATTTCTTATTTAGAAGTAATTGTAGTTTATTTAATATTACTTTTGATCTCAATTATTATGGCTAAAAGATATGGTAGAAAAATATTTAATAATTCAATTATGAAGACATACAAGGAGAAGATATAATGATTAGATTAGAAAAAGTAAATAAATATTTTAATAGACATAAAAGAAATGAAATACATGTAATTAATAATACTACTCTTACAATGCCTTCTTCTGGTTTAGTGGCTTTTTTAGGCCCTTCAGGTTGTGGTAAAACGACTTTACTTAATGTGATTGGTGGCCTAGATAAAATTAATTCCGGAAAAATTTATGTTGATGGTATTAAAATTACTAAAAGAAGTGTTAAAAAGATTGATGAAATTAGAAATTTAAATATTGGTTATATTTTTCAAGATTATAAATTAGTAGATAATATGACAGTATTTGACAATGTTGCATTATCTTTAAAAATAATTGGTTTAAAAGATAAAGAAGAAATTAAAAAAAGAGTAATGTATGCTTTAGAAAAAGTCGGTATGTCTAGGTATAAGAATCGTCCTAGCAATATGTTATCTGGTGGTGAAAGACAAAGAGTCGGAATTGCTAGAGCGATAGTTAAAAATCCTAAAATAATTATTGCTGATGAACCAACTGGTAATTTAGATAGTAAAAATAGTTTAGAAGTAATGAATATAATTAAAAGTATTGCAAAAAAATATTTAGTGATATTAGTAACCCATGAAGAAGAATTAGCGAAGTTTTTTGCCAATAGAATCATTGAAATTAGAGATGGTATAGTTATTAATGATTATGAAAATAATAATAATTCTTCACTAGATTATAAAATAGAAAATGAAATATATTTAAAAGATTATGAAGATATTACTAATATAAGTAAAGATAATATTAAGATAAATATTTATAAAGATAAAGAAGAAGAATTAAACTTAGATGTAGTATTTAAAAATGGAAATATATATATTAAAACTGATGCTCAAGAAAGATTAGAAGTTATTGATAATAATTCTCATATTGAACTTATTAATGATCATTATAAAGGGATTGAAAATAAAGATATTTCTTTTGATTATGATATTGAAAAAATTAGTAATTTAAAATTTAAACCTAAATATAGTAGTATATTTAAATTAGCGTCTTTTATCTCTTATGGTTTTAAAAAAGTATTTAATTATCCATTATTAAAAAAATTACTTTTAATTGGTTTTTTCTTATCTGGAATGTTTATCTTTTATGCTACATCATCAATTATGGCTACTTTAGATTTAAAAGAAGAAGAGTTTATTACTGTCAATAAAGATTATTTAACATTATCCATGCATAATATTAAATTAGATGATTATAACACTTATGAAAATTTAGCTAAAATAGATTATTTAATACCTGGAGATAGTATTATTAATTTAGAATTTAAATTTGATAATTATTTACAAACTATGGGGATGAGTCGTAATTTAAGTGCTTCTTTATCTGATATAGCTAATTTTAATCCCAAAGATTTAAAGTATGGTCGAATGCCTAATAATGACTATGAAGTTATATTAGATGAATTAGTATTGAATAACTTTTTAAAAAGTGAAGAAGTCAAAATGGCCGGATTTTTGTCTATAGAAGAATTTTTAAATAGGAAGTTATACTTAGATAATATGGAACCATTTACTATTGTGGGAATCTCTAATTTATCAGAACCCGTTATTTTTGCTCCTAAAAATTTGTTTATTAATATGGTATCTAATAGTAAAATTTTTAATACTAGTGCTTTTAATATTTCTAGGGAAAGCATTTATAATAATTTAGCTGATTATACCTTACTAAGTAATAAAATTAAATTAATTAAAGGTAGAATGCCTAATAATGATTATGAAATAATTATAAATAGTAGGGAAGAAGAGATATTACCTCTAGATAAAGAGATTGATTTAAGTATTAATAATCATAAGTTAAAAGTAGTCGGATATTATGAAAGTATTAGCGAAACTGAAATAGATAATTATTTAACAAATAGTAATACAATAAAATATTATTTAATCAATAATGTTTCTAATATAACTATTTATACTTTAAATAAAGAAGAAGTTATCAAATATTTTAAAGACCAAAAATTAAATATTAAAGATTCTTATGATTATGCTAAAGATAACTATTTAAAAGATCAAAAAGATAGTATTATAAAAACTTTAACAGTATCCGGAGTAATATTAGCTATTTCTTTAGTAGAAATATTATTAATGATACGTTCCTCTTTCTTATCAAGAATAAAAGAAGTAGGAATATATCGAGCGATTGGTATTAAAAAGAGTGATATATATAAAATGTTTGCAGGAGAAATACTCGCAATTACTTTAATCGCTAGTATTCTTGGGATATCTTTCATGAGTTATATTTTATATAATTTAGTTAAAGTAGATTTTATTAAAGATTTATATTTAGTAAATATTCAAGTTTATTTACTTAGCATTATTTTAATTACTATCTTTAATTTATTAGTAGGGTTAATACCTGTATATAATACAATTAAAAAAACACCGGCTCAAATCCTGGCAAGAGCTGATGTTGATTAGAATACATAATATATGTATTCTTTTTTATAAAAGAAAAACGACTTAAAGTCGTTTCGAACTCGAATAATCGAGGTGTATTCTTATTGGTGACCCGTACGGGATTTGAACCCATGAATGCATGCGTGAAAGGCATGTGTGTTCAACCACTTCACCAACGGG
>CANQFH010000024.1 GCA_947598425.1 uncultured Bacilli bacterium
ACTCCTAATCTTAAATTAGTTCTTTTTAAATAATATTTTAATTTATCTTTATCAAAAGGTTCATAATGTTCATCATTAACAATATCACTATTTTCTAAAGTATTAACTATTTGCAAAATAAAATTACCACTACCATCAACTACATAATTAGTACTATCCCCATATTTACTAATAATGTCATCACTAGTAAAACTAGGATCACTATCACCATAAATTTTAGTTAATCCATCTACTATTTTTATATAAATTTGTCTTGCTACTACCTCTAATTCTCCTTCAATAAAAGTTAAATTATAATTTTGATGTTCTCCATCTAAAACATTATCACCACTAATATTGATAATTGTTAAAGTATCTCTAGCAATTCTATAAGTGCCAACACCTGAAATATATTCATCATATCCTCCAATTACTACATCATGACGATAATTATTACAAACTTCCATAATATTTAAAGATTCTTTATGAAGAACACTTAAATCATGATTACCAATAACTCCAAAAGTTAAAATACTATCATCACTTGGATAATTTTCAATAAAATATTCCATTTGTTTATATACATTAGGTATACTTTGTTCACCAGCGGTATAAGTTCCATCAATAATATCGCCACCACATAAAATAACATGAATATTATTATTAATACAATAATTAAAAACTCTTTCAATTAAATCTAATCTTGCTAAATTATTGCCAAAATGTAAATCTGATATAACTAAAAATTTTAGATTATTAACAGATTGTTTAGTTATTATATTACATTCTTTGTTAATAGTATTAAAGACCTCTAAACTATGAGCTGTATTTATTTTTTCATATGTAATATACCCATCATAATAATACTTTCTTCCTATAGATACCCCTAGAGTCTTTAAATTTAATAATAAACCATATAATTGTTTAGAATTAATGTGCAGTATTTGACATATTTCTTTATTATTTAATCCTTGATTAATTAATTCTAATAGTAAAGGAATATTATTATTAATATCAAAAACATTTTTATTAGCTATATTATATAATTCTAATCTTCTTTTTGTTAATAATCTTCTAAATTTAGGAATAAAAACTTTATAAAAATAATTAGATTTTTCTCTATTCCAATTAGACACTACAGGATTAGCTAAATCAGGACCATATCTTTCATTTAATATATTTTGATCATCTATAGATAATTCTTTAATAACACTATTAATTTCTTGATAAGAAAAGTCACTAAAGTACTCATAAATCGTTCGTAATTTTTTCATATTTAAAATCCTCGCTAGCTATAGTACCATATTTTATTTTTCTAGTCAAAAACTATTCTTTCCATCTTTTTAATCTTAAGGCATTAAATACTACAGTTAAGCTACTTATAGTCATGGCAAGACTAGCTAACATTGGATTCATTACAATATTAAACGGTTTCAAAATACCCATTGCAATTGGAATCATTAAAATGTTATAGAAAAAAGCCCAAAATAAGTTTTGTTTAATATTTCTAATAGTTTTTTTACTAATATCTATTAAAGAAATAATTTTTTCTAAATTATCAGACATTAATATTACATCAGATGAATCAGTGGCAATATCCGAAGCACCATTAACGCTTACCCCAATATTAGAAGTAGCCAAAGATGGTGCATCATTGATACCATCACCAACCATCATTACATTAGATCCTTGTGCAATTAATTTTTTAATAACATCTACTTTATCTTTAGGCATAACTGAGGCAATAACATGATCTATTCCCACTAAATTAGCAATAATTAATGCTGTTTTTTCATTATCACCAGTTAACATGATAATTTTTTTGTTTAATTTCTTTAATTTAGATATTATGTTTTTAACATTATCTCTAACAATATCTTTAACTCCAATTAAACCAATAACCTTATTATCTTCTATGACATAAACTATACTATTACCTAATTTTGTTAATTCTTGTTCATCTTTTAAATATTCATTAGCTATTTTTAATTTAGTAAATAATTTATTATTACCTACATATATTTTTTTATTATTAATATTTCCTTCTATTCCAATACCAGGAATATTTTTTACTTTAGATACATCCATTAATTTTAAATGTTGTTCTTCAGCATATGTTATAAATGCTGTTGCAATAGGATGATTAGAAGCACTTTCAATACTAGCTACTTTATTTATTAATTTATTATCTTTTTGATAATTATATATTTTAGATATTTTTAAATTACCATAAGTTAAAGTACCTGTTTTATCAAAAACGATTGTATCTACTTTGTGAGCATTTTCTAAAGTAGCGCTATTTTTTACTAAAATACCATTTTGAGCACACAAACCTTCGCTTACTACAATAGCAAGAGGTGTAGCTAAACCTAAAGCACAAGGACATGCCACTACTAAAATAGTTACAAAAGTAGTAATACTAGTACTAAAAGAATTACCCAATAATAAATAAACAATTAAAGTAATAAAAGCAATAATAATTATAGCAGGAACAAAATAGCTACTTACTTTATCGGCATACCTTTGAATTGGAGCTTTAGTATTAGTGGCTTCCATTACTAAACGAACAATTTCGGATATAGTTGAATCTTTACCAATTTTTAAAGCTTGATATTCTATATAACCATCTATATTCATACTACCCGCAATCACGTTTTGATTAATACCTTTTTTAACAGGTAATGATTCTCCAGTAATAAAAGCCTCATCTAAATGACTTTCTCCTTTAATAATTATGCCATCTACTGCAACTTTCATCCCCGGCTTACAGATTAAAATATCATCTTTTTTTATTTCATCTATTGATACTTCTAATTCTTGATTATCTTTTTTAATAAGGGCTTTATTTGGAGTAATTTGAACTAATTCTTTTAAAGCTTCTTTTGTTTTTTCTTTACTCTTACCATCAATAAAACGCCCTAGTTTAATAAAATATATTACAATCGCACATGATTCATAATATAAATTTTGAACATACATCTCTTTATTTAAAATGATCATAATAGTACTAAAAATACTATAAATAAAACTAGCAAATACCCCAATGGTTACTAAAGTATCCATATTAGGAGTTCTATGAATAATATTTTTAATACCACTAATAAAGATATCCCTACCATATATTAAAAAAGGTATAACTAATAGTAGTAAAGCTCCAGCATAGTTTAAAGGATATTTATGCATATTTAAAAAAGGAATACTAGGAAGTCCAATCATATGGGCCATAGCAATATATAATATAACTAAGGCTAAAATACTATATATAATTAAATGTAATTTCCCATTATCTTGTTTCTGATCTTGTTGCTCATTATAAATCCCTAAACTTTTAAAACCAGCTTCTTTTATAAATCTTTCTAAATCTATAATTGATATTTTATCTTCATATTCAATTAAAGCTTGAGCTAAAACTAAATTTACACTAGCGTTAATTATACCATCTTGTTTATTTAAATACTTTTCTAATCCTGAAGAACAAGCGGCACAAGTCATACCTTCTATAGATAAAATAATCTTTTTCATTTAATTATCCTCTATAACTTCATAACCAAGGTTTAAAATAGCTTTTTTAATAATATTTTCGTCTACTGGAGTATCTAAAATGACATTAACAGTCTTTTTTTCATGACTAGCATTTACTTCTTTTACTCCATTTATATCTTGTAAAACATTTTTAATTCTATTTTCACAACCAGTACAAGCCATACCAGCTACTTTTAAATTAATTTCTTTCATCTTTATTCCCTCCTTCTATATTATAATCCTCTAAAAAGCTTTTATAAATACCATCTTTTTTAAATCCTAATACACAATTCAAATTTATATTATCTAAAGCTTTAAATATATTATAATCAATATCTTTATTTATTTTTCTAAGTTCTTTAATAAGCTTCTTCATCTGTGCTCTTTTACTTGAACCATCATCTAGAGCACAATTTTCAGTAAAACGACAAGCACAATTAATAAAATTAAGGCCATTATTATTTTTCCACGCTATTATTGCATCTTCTTTCACTAAATAAAGTGGTCTAATTAATTCTAATCCCTCAAAATTATCACTATGTAACTTTGGTAACATCGTTTTGACTTCAGAGCCATAAAAAATAGATAATAAGGTAGTTTCAATAACATCATCAAAATGATGGCCCAAAGCGATTTTATTACAGCCTAATTCTTGAGCTTTACTATATAAATGCCCTCTTCTCATTCTTGCACATAAATAACATGAACTTTTAGAATCAATACTTGCTACTATATTAAAAATATCCGTATCAAACATTTCTATAGGAATATTCAATAATTTAGCATTTTCTAAAATTAAATTTTTATTATAATCTGCATATCCCGGATTCATTACCACATAATGAGCGTTAAAATTAACTTTCCCATGTCTTTGTAATTCTTGAATACATTTAGCTAATAAAAAAGAATCCTTACCACCACTTATACATACCATCACATTATCATTTTCATTAATTAATTCATAATCTTGTGCTGCTTTAACAACTCTACTCCATATCTCTTTACGATATTTTTTAATAATACTTCTTTCTATTTCTTTATATCTCTCCATGATGTACTCCTTTATTGTTATTATTTATGCATCTATTGCTGCTTTTAAATATTCAATATTAAATCTTTCTAAATCTTTAATATTAATAGTGGCATTTTGCAAAGCTTCTTTTATATTTCTTTCTTCTTTACTTGAAACATCGATAACTTTGATATATTCACTTTTAATACAAGGCAAATAGTAAATAAAACTGTCATCTTTATATATTTCTTCTAGGGCATCATCACAGGCAAATTCTTTAATATCTTTACTACTATCAACAATAATATATTTTTCAGTATATTCATACTTAGTATTATCATAAATAGTTTTATTAAAAATTTTCACAACTATTCCCGTTTCATATCCAACTTTATAATTTTGAAAACTAGACATTTTATGAACTTTAGTTATAGAATAAGTTAAAGAATGCCACTCGATACTGCCACCATCTTTTAATTTATTAGGAATTGGAATTAATAATATTAACAAAATAATCACGATTAAAAATATCTTTTTCATAATTCCTGTTCCTTTCATTACAAACATATTGTAACATACTATTGTTTGATTATCAATAGTGAATTATGGTAAAAATTTTAAAATTCTTTTTTCATAAATATTCTTTGAGATATTTTATAGGATATATAAACCATAGCAAGCGCCATAGCGATAATAATTATGATAAGGTAATCTTCGATAATAGTTATCAACTTAGCTAAATTAGTAAAATCTATAAATTGAAAGGCCAAACTTCCCAAAATAGCTAGAACTAAAACTACTATAAACATTACAATACGAGCTTTTTCAACACCCCATTTATAGATAATTGGATACGTAATTGTTAAAACTAATAAAGTACCAAAAATAGTTCCTAACATATAAATAAGTATTTCTACATAATTAATGTTTTTAGAATTAACATAAGATATAATAAATGATAAAATAATTGTTAATAAAGAAAATACCAGAATCATTAAAATCGTCGCAATATATTTAGCTTTAACACTATTTTTTCTACCATTAGGTAAGGATATCGAATATGCATCCCATTTATTAAAATTATCATAACTAAATGTAGAGATCATTATCATCACACTCATAAATGGTATAATAAATGATATATCCATATCACCAAATAAGCTCAATAAAGCATAGATAATAATTAATAATCCCATAATTTTAAAATTACCTTTAATTATAGCTAAATCTTTTTTGATAAATCCAATCATTATTTTTCCCCCTTAATCATTAAAACCATTAAATCATCTAATGTAATCTTATCAATCGTAGTTATATCATATTTGGCTTTAAAACTTTTTTTATTTTCTATTAAAACTTCATATTCATATTTAGATTTTTTATATCTAAGATAATCTTTTTTCTCTATTTTATTAAAATCTGCAGTATTACACTTCACAATCCCATAATTATCTAATAATTCATTGGTAGTTTTAGATAGTAATATTTCGCCATCATTAATAAATGTTATATAATCAGCAATATGTTCTAAATCAGTAGTAATATGACTTGAAAGTAAGATAGAACAATCATTAAGAATACTTTGGAAAATATCAATAACTTCAGCACGCGCTATGGGATCTAACCCTGATGTTGGTTCATCTAATATTAAAAGTTTAGGATGATGAGCTAATGCCGTTGCTATTTCTAATTTTTTATGCATTCCTTTTGAAAAAGTTTTAATTGGTTTGTTAGCAAGTAGTGAAAACTTTTTTAAATAATCTTGAAACATTTTTTCATCCCAATTTTTATAAATTCCTTTCATTGCGTTATTGATATCATTTGGTGTAAGCACTTCCGGAAAAAACATATCATCTAAAACTACTCCAATGTCTTCTTTAATCTTAGCGTCATCTTGATCGATATTTAAACCAAATACTTTAACAAAACCCTTATCAGGTTTAATAATATTAAGTATAGCTTTTATTGTTGTTGTTTTTCCAGCACCATTTTCTCCAATAAAACCCATAATCATTCCTTTAGGTAAATTAAATGATACATTTTTTAATTCAAAATTATCATATTTTTTACATAAGTTTTTTACTTCTAAAATATTCTCCATGTTATTTATCCTCCTCATACAAAATATCTAACATTTCATTAATTATTTTTCTAGAAATATTATTATTTTTAGCAATATTAACTACTTTATCTAATAAATTTTCCATTTTAGATAATTGTTCTTCATGGGCTAAATCTTTATTTATCTTAGCAACATAAAAGCCTTTTGAAGGAATAGTTTTCACATATCCCTCTTTAACTAATTCTTCATAAGCATTTTTCGTAGTAATAACACTGCATCTTAAATCTCTAGCAAGAGTTCTTATGGAAGGTAATAATTCATTTTCTTTTAACTCATTAGATATTATTTTATTCTTTATTTGTTCTTTTATTTGCTCATATATGGGAATACCACTAGAGTTACTAATAATAATTTCCATAGTTCACCTCTTTTGTATATAACTATTATATACAGCATATATACAGATGTCAATGAAAATTATTTCTTTTTATTAAAAAAAGCCGATTTAACAAAAGGAATAATGCCAATTGCAAAGATTCCTACTATTATAAAAAGCGAATACATTTGATTTTTTATAGCATAATATACTGTGTATATTAAAATACCAAAAACATAAATAAAGAAACTAACATAAAATACATATTTAAAAATACTAGCTAACTTTTCCTTTTTTAAAAGTAAACATAAATCTTTAATAAAGATAGCAAAAGAACAAATAAAAAAAGGCAATATGATAATTTTACCTATCAATTGATTTTTAAAAAAAGCCCAAATTAATATAAACATAACTATTAAAGATGTGAATAATTGTCTAATTATATTTACTATTTTAAGATTATTCATATTTATCTTCCTTTACTTTTTTAAAGATAATTTATAACTATTATCTATTAAATTATATATATCTTTTATATTTACAGTTCCATCTAATTTAATTGTAATCCAGCTATTTTTATTCATATGATACCCTCTAAATATTTTAATATTATCCACAATATTATCTATTTCATCTTTAGAATATCTTAAATTTATAATCTCAATTTTACTACTAGAATTAATACCTAATTTACTAGCATTTACAGTAAGTATTAAGCCATACCATTTACGATTATTTCGATTACACCATATCGCATTTTCTGGAAACTTTTCCCATAAATACTCTAATTCATCTTGATACTTATCTGTTATATATTTAATTATTTCTTGAGCTTGTTTACTTTTAAAAACATTAATATTAGTACAATTATTAATAATATCATTTATTTTATTTTGATATTCATTTCTTACATTACCAACAAATGTCCCATTACTACTAGGAATATCTACTAAGATATATTCTTCTTTAGTTAATACATCTTTAAGTATTGAAGTTAATTCATTATTTTTTAATTCCACTATCATTTCAAATTTATCATTACATATCTTAGTTTTATAACGATAACTATCTTGATATTTTATAAAACCATAATTAAGTAATTTTTGAATATCAATAGATTTAGTTTTTAGTTCATTAATTAACTTTCTCATAAATAGTTCGACTTTCTTTCAATATATATAACTATACTATTTATATAATATAAAAGCAATAGTATTACAAATAAGTCCTATAAAGAACATGACACCAGTAAATAAATCTGTTTTATCTTTTCTAATTTTATAACGGCTTAAGAAAGTAACACAATTATAAGCACATAACAGACTAACAATTGAGGACATAGAAACATCTTTAATAAATGAGATCACCATTAAAATAATTGAAAATATCGCCATGCCAATAATACCATATTTCATAGATTTTAAATTGACTAATTCTGTTAATTTAATGATATTTTCTTCACTCTTTTTTTCGATATCTTGTTCCTTTATCTTTTCTCCTGCTAAGATCTCATTTATACTTACTCCTAATATTTCACTAAGAGGTTTTAATAAGGACATATCCATTAAACATAGTCCTCTTTCCCATTTACTTACAGCATTTTTAGTAATACCTAATTTTTCTGCTAATTCTTCTTGAGTTAACTCTTTTATTTTTCTTTCTTTAGCAATAAATTTTCCAATTTTTTCTTGGTCCATAATTTTTGCTCCTTTCAAGAAAAACTATAACATTCATCCCTTATCCTTTAAACATACTAAAGGTTTACTTTACTTGTTCATGATAAATTATTTCTTTGTTATGACTCTTAGCATATTCTATTTCATTTTTGGTAGCATTACCAATATAACCATCTATATTAACAACATATATGGCATCACTAATATCAATCTTTTTCTTATGCATTTTATCTAAAATAATGGCATCAGCATCATCGTATTTGGTACCATCAATACTATAAATACATTGAATAACTGCATATCCTTTCTTTAATTCTAATTCTTCAGCAATTTTCATCATTTCTTTTTCATATCTCATACTACCATATATTGTTACTACTTTTATATCCATTTTTTATTACCTCCATTATTTCATTAATTAGATTTTATCATATTTAAATAAATATTTGTAGATATAATTAATTTTTAAATAACTAAAAAAAATAATATCAATTGATATTACTTTTTAATTAATCACTAAATATTTGTACTGCATAATAAGTTTGTTTTGAACCATTGATTTTGATAAAAGCAAAACCAACCTTTTTAAAAGAAGTATTAATCATATTTTCATAATGTCCTTGACTCTTACGCCAACCATCCATAGTTCCGGAAACGGTTGACCATCCAGCAGCAATGTTCTCACCAAATGCATAACGACTAATATTAAGATCACTTAAAACAGTAAAACAACTAGTATTACCACTCATATTAGGTCTTTCATGTGAGAATTTACCAGAGTAAGCAATTTCAATAGCTCTTATTGTGGCAGCAACAGTAAGATTTTGATCCAATTCTAATGGTGAAGCTCCTACTTCACTACGATAACCATTTAAAATATTTAACATACTACTATAAGTTGAACTTGGTTCAGACTTAACAATTTGATTAGCTTCGGGAAGTAATTCACTAGTAGTAGCGTGAAAACCACTAGAATCAAATTTTTGATATGAATATTCTTTCTTTTGATCAGTTGTGCCATCACTATAAGTATTTACTGTATAAACATCATAATTTTCAATTGTAATGCCATATTTATTAGTACTAGTTTTTTCATTCTTTGTTTCTGTTTTAACTACTTTTTTACTACTGGTATTATTGTTACTAGTATTGTTAGTTTGAGTATTTTTATTATCTGTAGTTTTATTATTAGTTGTTGTAGTTTTCTTTTCTTCTTTTTTATTTACTTTTAGAGTAAATTCTTCTTCTTTCTTATTATTACTACTATCACTTGCTACATATTTTAAATTATATGTACCTTCTTTATTAAAATCATAATCGCCTTCCACTGTGGCTTTGATTTCTTCTAAAGAATTATCAGTTACTTTGACATTTTTTAATAAATCAATTGTAGTTCCTACAGTAGTAGTTAATTCTTTTTGATATTCAATAACTGGCATAGTGGTATCTTTAATATTAATAATAAATTTATATTCTTTTTCTTCATCTTGACCTTTATACTTAATTATTAACTCTTTTTCTCCTAAAATGCTCGTATCTATTTTTTCATCACTACTTACGATATCTAAATCTTTAATATTACTTATAAAAGAAAGTAAATTAACTTCACTATTTATTTCAACATCTAGATTATCTATTAATTTAATTAGAGAATTAGAATTATTATCATTCTTATTGTTATTATTATCTTTAAGATTGTCATTCTTATTATTTATAAAAAGATATATACCAAGTATTAATAATATACCCACTAATATACTGATTATAATAATAATTATTTTCTTTTTACTTTTCTTAGCCACTCTACTCATACTACCTCCAAAGTACTTATTTATACTATTATATTTTATTAATATAATAGCTTATATATCCCACTTTTTTCGCCATTATTATAACACGTATAATAAGCTAAATCTATAAAAATATTTTATTATTAATCAAAAAAACTCATTTGATTATTTAACCAACTTTGTTGTTTTGCTTCTGTTATTATATCTTCTTTTTCTATATTTCCAATTAAAAATGGTGAATTAGGATCATGATTTTTGATATTATCTTTTACTAATTCATAATTTGTATTAGCATAACAATACTTACATAAGTGCATACAAGTATTATAAGCTCCAATATCATTTCCCATTAAACAATTACATTTGATTCTTTTACTATTATTTTTGGGAGTATCTAATTTTTTACCAATTGCTTTTTCAATTATTTCTTGACTCATACATCCAGTTATATCTAACCCATAATCTTTCAAAAACTCTTTTTCACAACAAGCATGAACCGTAATATTATTTTGCTTTCCAATCTCAGAAAATGATTTTGCTAACTCTATCTGTTCTTTTTCTGTCGGTGGTCTTAAATCAGGAGCATTTCTTTTTACCTTCTCATACATATCTATAAAACTAATAGTGCAATCTTCTGTATATCCTTTAAGTTCACTTAATAACTTAGAAAAACATTTAATGTGCATATTTACATCAAATTTTTCATTTATAAATATGGGATCATATCTTATAGCTACTGATTTTTTACCTAAATACTCTGATAATTTTTTAAAATCGTTTATTACTTGCTTTTTATCTGGAACATTAGGTTCAATATCTTTACCATAAGGAGTAATTGTTACAAACCAAAATTGTTTGTATTTATTTAACTCATTTAAATGAGACAATAATGGATGAGGATTTTTAGTACAAAATGCTAAACAATCAACGACATTAGGATTTAAACTATATTTAGTCACTTGATGTCTATAATAAGGATTTCTAACATAAACATAACCTTCTTTTATTCTATTTAATAGCCATTTAGAATAAAAGGCCGGTATATCAGTTCGCATTCCGGTATTGATTATCATTTTAAAACTTTCTTAATATTTTATAAATTTATTTTACTACACAAGTTGCGCCATCTTTTTCCGCTAATGTTTTAGTTTCTTCTAAAGTACTATTGTCATCTTTTAATCCTTCAAATCCTTGTTCTTTTAAATCTTCTTTGCTAACATTTTCAACATCAATATCTAAAATTGTATCATATTCATAGTTTTGATCATCTATAACAGCTTTTAAACTTATGCCATTCTTTTCATACTCTTGATTATTTTCAGCCATAGATTTTTTAAATTCTTCCCAATTTTCTTTAACATCTGAATTGTTAAGTTTGGTATTAACCTCCATTTTCATTTGGGTTAACTTATCTTTTCTATAAGTCATAGTAATAACTTGTTCAATATCCATATCTTCATCACTTTCAGTAGTTGTACATATCAAAGTTTGTTCTTTGGCATCTTTTTCTTCAAATAGATTGCATCCAGTTAATCCAATAGCTAAAACTCCCATTAATAATATACTTAATATTTTTTTCATAAATTACCTCCTTAAAAATTATATATATTACAAATTAATTATCAAGTTCTTTAATATAGTTCATGATTATAACTTTCAAGTAGTTCTTGACATTCTTTATTTTCAATTTGATGAATTTCTAAAATATCTTTCTCTTTATTTTCTAAATAATTATAGATCATATCATCTCTAAATCCAATCTTGGCAACTTCTTTTCTATCAGTTACAAAATAAATTTTTTTAATATTAGACCAAATAATTGCTGATAAGCACATTGGACAAGGTTCACTAGTGGAATAAACGACACATCCAGTTAAATCATGAGTATTTAATCTTTTGCAGGCATCACGAATAGCAATTATTTCAGCGTGTGCAGTTGGATCTTTTTCTTTTAAAACTTTATTATTTCCATAACCAATTATCTTATTATCTTTAACAACGACCGCTCCAAATGGACCACCTTCTGAATTTTTAACTCCAAATTTAGCAAGTTCTATAGCTTTATCAAAATATTTTTGCATATTCAATCCTCTCTTTGTCAATATATCAAATACCATTCATTGATATTCTAACCCTTAAATATGATTCTTGTTTCACTTTATTCAATTCTATTATACTGCAATGTTGATAACTTGGAAATAACATATATGAATTAAAAAGCAATTTATTTTTACTACCTAAATTTTTTCTTGATAATCTTACTCATACAAATTGCAACTTGTATTATTTTTTATTTGGTAAATTCTTGTAAGTATCTAATACTATATCTCTTAATGTTTCTTTGCTATCTACATCATCAACTAAATACATAGGTTTAGCACCATAATAAGGTATAGATTCTTGCATATTATATTTTTTATTACTATCTACTATCTTAACCAGTAATCTATCATCATATATTCCGCCAAATAATATTCCATTATAATAAAGTAAATATTCTCCAATCATTGATTTACAAGTAATATTATCTAATAAACTTAATTGTTCCAATACAAAATCTTTATAATCTTTTGTTGTAGCCATTATATCAACTCACTTACAAAATATTTTTTTCTTACTAATTATTATACCATGAAAAAAGCAAATCTCATATAGAGTTTGCTCATACAGATTTTAAACAATATTTATTGATATAAATTTAATTACATTCTTCATCAACAGAACAAGTATTACTAGAAGTATATATTTTACTAAAAGTTTCATAAAAATTATTATATAAATCATTATATTGTTTTTCTGTCATTTCAGAATATTTAGTTTGTCCTTCTTCTAATGTTCTACTTATTTCCTTGGCTTCTACAATATTACCATTTTTAATTGTTATAAAAAATGGCATATATATTCTTTTTTCACCAGTAGAATAAGGTTTTCCATTACTATCAGTTAATTCATAATCTCTTAAATAATCTTTTAATTTATCTAATAATTCATAATAACTTTTAGATCCTTTATTTATTTGTTTTAATTCATTATTTTGTATTTCGTAATTAGATTTATCATC
>CANQFH010000025.1 GCA_947598425.1 uncultured Bacilli bacterium
GGGGGGTATTATATAATAAAGATAATAGATGATAAAGGGAGTCTAAGAGATGAATAAGAAATATGAGTTGTTAGTATTAATAATAGCAATAAGTATTGCAATAATATTTGGTTATAATAATAATTATAAAGTTAATAAATTAGATGATGTTGGTTTAGAAAATAAGATAAATGATGATATGTTTGCAATTATGATTGAAAACGTTAATGGTTATGAAGAAAGTAATAATAATGAATGGCCAGATAGTACTTATATATTCAATAATGAGAAATCAGGATGTATGGATATCAGTGGAAAGAAAGTACAAGAAGAAGGAATATTAACATTTGAAAACAATAAAGCAACAGTAAGTACCAGTAAAACAGTATATTGTTATTTATATTTTGATAAAAAACCATTAACAATTCAAGAGTTATTAGATAGTCATCCTGCAAATTTAAATACTGAGATTCAAGGTAGTATGTATCGATATCAAGGTGCCTCAGATGTAGTAGATAATAATTATATTTGCTTTGGAACTAAAGATAAAAATGAATGTGTAAATAATCCAGATATTTATATGTATCGGATAATTGGTATAGTTGGAGATTCAACGGATTCAACAGTGTCTAAAAACATGGTTAAAGTTATCAAAATGACATCATTAAAAGAAGGTACGAATAATAAATTTGAATGGTATTTTGATCATTATTCTGGTTGGCAATATGCTGAGGAATTATGGAGTCAAACACCATTAAAGAAAAGATTAAATGGTGAAAGTAATGGAGAAGAAGCTGGTGAACAAGGTAATACTAATATCTTTTTAAATTCCAGTAATTCTTTATATCCTTATATGCAAGAATCTATTTGGCTAGATAAAATTATAGATAAAAAATGGTATGAGGGGAGTATTAATTATCAATATATGCCAAAAACGGCAATAGAAGCATTTAATATAGAACATGGAATAATCGATTCAAGTTATTATATTTATGGAGATGTTTTAGAAACAAAAAGATTTTCTTTATCAAATAATTTTAAAATAAGTATATTAAATCTTAGTGATTATTACTGGTCCATGTCAAGAGAAGGTGCAGATTGTTTTGATGAATCAAATAAAGAAATCTGTAAGTCGAGTTGGCTTCATTTTAGTAATAATGATAATAGTGTAATAAATGAATTTGTTGCTACTCGTAATGGTCGTGGTCCTGGTGCTAATGCTTATTATTTGCCGTGGCGTATAAATAAAGAAGGTAATGTATATGATTGTGGAGTTTATAACCATATTTGTTCAATTCGACCTACTTTTTATCTTATAAATAATATTATTTTATCAGGCTTTGGAACATTAAATAGTCCATTTATAATTACAAATTAATAAGTGTATAAAAAATTATAATAATTATCATAACATATTTAGGTGACATATGAAAAAGATAATTATTATTTTATTTATAAGTATGGTATTTTTAGTAGGGTTTAATGAAAAAGAAAATATCTTAATTCCTAAAGATGCAATTAGATTTAGGATTATTGCTAATAGTGATAGTTTAAATGATCAAAATTTAAAATTAAGTATTAAAAATGATGTTGAAAAAGAATTATATAATATTATAAGTGATGCATCTTCTATTGAAGAAGCTCGAAGTATTATTACTAGTAATATAGATAAAGTAGATGATATTTTAAAGAAATATAATATCGAATATGATATAAATTATGGTAATAATTATTTTCCTACTAAAACTTATAAAGGTATTAAGTATAAGGAAGGTAATTATGAAAGCTTAGTAATTACTTTAGGTAAAGGTTTAGGTCATAACTGGTGGTGTGTGTTATTTCCACCTTTATGTTTAATAGATAATGATTTAGATAATAAAGAATATGGTTTATATGTTAATGAATTAATTAATAAATATGAGTAATAAGAATAAGATGTATTAAGGTGATTATGTGTCGATAATAATATCTTTATTTTTAATTGGAATCTCATTATCTATGGATACATTTTCAGTTTGCTTAAGTATTGGTTCATTTAATATTAATAAAAAAACAATTTTACTATTTAGTATATATGTTGGTATCTTACATTTTTTTATGCCTTTATTTGGGTTTATCCTTGGTAATAAAATAACCACGTATTTAAATATAAATTGTCATCTTTTACTAGGTATTATTCTAATATTTATAGGTATAGAAATGTTAATACAATTATTTAAAAAAGAAGATACTATTAATTTAAGTTTAATTAATATGTTAATATTAGGAATATCGGTAAGTTTAGATAGTTTTTCAACGGGGTTAGGCATAAATGCCATTAGTAGTGACATTATTTTATCAGGATTAATATTTAGTGTTTGTGCTTTTTCTTTTACTTTTATAGGCCTTTTAATAGGGAAATATTCTCATGATAATTTAGGAATTATTAGTAATATAATAGGGATAATATTATTATTTTTAATAGGGATATTAAATATTATTAAATAATTTGAATAAAAAATTATAAATGTTTTCAATATATTAAATAGATGGTGATATATGAAAACTAAGATAGAAAATATTATTAATAAAGTAAAAAATAAATATAATGAGATATCTAAAGAATATGTAGAAGATGCTAAAGAGTATCTTCAAAAGTTTAAAGATAAAATAGTATTAGATTTAAAAGATCCTAAGAAAAGAAAAAGATATATTATAGGAGCTAGTTTAGCAGCGTTATTAATATTAATAGGTAATTTATTTACGAGTTTAGCATATTATAACGATAGTATTATTATTCCTTTAGTACAAGCTAAAGTAGGTAATTTATATGAAAAAGATTATGATTATGTTTTATTAGTATATTTAGCTGATGCTAAGGGAGATTCTCCAACATATCATTTGAGTAACAATATTCCTAGTCTTGGTTATACCTATAGTGGTTATAAATGTGAACATGGTTCTACTTTAGAATATAATGATGAGATTAAAATGACTAGTGTTACTATTAAAGGTAAAGAAGTATGTTCTATTTATTTTGATATGACTAGTGAACTTGATTTAACTACTAATATTATGTTAGAGGATGATTTTGAAAGTGAAAATTATATAATTAGTGATACTATTCCAATCTATGGATATTATTATAGTCATTATGATTGTAATGGTGATAGTACTATTGAATATGATAGTAATTTACATAAAATCAAGATGTCTTCTGGTTCTAAAGATGTTTGTAATGTTTATTTTAGAAAGCATATGACTGATATTGAAGTAAGATTATTTGTCGAACAAGAACTTAATAGTAATGATTATATTGAAAGAAGAGAAATACCTGAAGGTATTAGTTATCGATTGAATGATAAATCTTATTGTAAAGGTTTAAATCAAGAAAGATTAGACAATAGTATTAGTTATGTAGATGGTTATTTTGAAGTAAATAGTAGTGAAGTAACTAGATGTGAGGTTTATTTAGATCGTAATGAATAGAGATAATTTAAAGTATCTAATTATTAATATTTTGTTATTTATTATAGAAATAATTATACTATATATAATAATATATTATTTTAATAATAGAGATGTTATAAGACCATAAGCAAACTTGAGATAAAGTTTGCTTATTTATATTGACAAAAGTATTTAAAGAAAGTATGATAAGTTTAGAAAACCGCATATAGTCGGTATATTAAGGTAGTTGTTAAGGGAGTTTAACTCATGCACAAAAACCTAAAATTCTCATAAATAATAGTAAAGATACTTAATAGATCTTTATTATTTAAAGAAGGTATGGTATGGAAAAAATTGTTATTGAAGGTGGTTTTCCACTTAGTGGTACTATCAGTATTGGAGGGGCTAAAAATAGTGCTGTAGCTTTAATTCCCGCAGCTTTATTAGCAGATGGTGTTAGTACAATTAAAAATGTCCCAAATATTACTGATCGTGATGCTTTATTTGATATTGTTAAATTATTAAATTGTGATATAAAACAAGATGGTAATGTTATTAATATAGATACAACTAATTTAAAAAATGTTTTAATAAATCAAGAATTAAGTGTTAAATTAAGAGCATCTTATTATTTTATGGGTGTTTTATTAAGTAAATATAAACATGTAGAAATATACTTTCCAGGGGGATGTAATATTGGTACAAGACCTATTGATATTCATTTAAAAGGATTTAAAGCTTTAGGAGCTAAAGTAACTAAAAGAAAGCATAAATATACAATAGATGCTAGTAATTTAGTAGGTACAGAGATTAAGTTAGATTTTGCTAGTGTTGGTGCTACTATTAATATTATGTTTGCAGCTGTATATGCCACAGGCAGAACTATAATTAAGAATGCTGCTAAAGAAGTAGAAATAATTAATATAATGGACTTTTTAAATAAAATGGGAGCTAAAATCGAAGGAGCTGGTACAGATACAATTATTATTGATGGAGTAACTAAATTACATGGTACTGAGATTGAAGTAATTCCTGATCGTATTGAAGCTGGTACTTATATGTTAGCAGGAGCTCTTTTGGGTAATAATTTAAAAGTAACTGGTATTATTCCAGAACATAATAAAGCTTTATTAAATAAGTTTGATGAAATGGGTGTTAATTATAAATTAGAAGGTAATAGTATTATCTTAAATAAGTGTGAAAATTTAGTAGCAACAGATGTTACGACAGAAGTTTATCCTGGGTTTCCAACTGATTTAGGACAACCTATGAGTGTTTTATTAACTCAAGCTAATGGTACATCTAGTATGACTGAAACTATTTGGGAAAATCGTAAAGGACATTATCCTTATTTACAAAAAATGGGTGCTAATATTAATTTAGAAAATCAAACAGCAATTATAAAAGGAAAAACAATATTAAAAGGAACGGAAATAAACGCTACTGATTTACGTGGTGGAGCAGCACTTATCTTAGCGGCTTTAATTGCAACCGGTAAAACTACGATATATGAAATAGATTATATCTTAAGAGGTTATGAAAATATTATCAATAAACTCAGTGATGTTGGTGCTAAAATTCATTTAGAACAAATATAATGTAGAGAAATCTACATTTTTATTTTGGAGTGATTATGTGTCTAGGAAGTATAAATTAATAATTATTATTTTAGTTAGTGTTATTCTGACATATTTTATATATTTTTATAATAAAGATAAAAAGATAACGATTATGGCTATGGGAGATTCTGTAGCTAGTGGTGAAACTTCATATAATATTGATGGTATTAGTTATAATGATTATTTAAAAGAATATTTTAAGTCTAAACATTTATTAAAAAAATATAATGATAGTTATGCTTTTAAAAATAATAAATTAGAAGAGTTATTAGAAGATATTAAAAATAATGTAATAGATAAGAAAAATAATTTAAATATCCAACAGATAATTCATAAATCCGATATTATTACTATTTCTATAGGAGAAGAAGAATTAATTAAATTACAAATAACTAAAGATTTATCTAAAGAAGTATTAGATGAATATATTTATAATTATGATGAACTTATTAAAGTTTTAAAAGATATAACTGATGCTAAAATAGTCATTATTGGTTTATATGAAAATAAATATTTAGATAAAAGTAATGTTATTATAGTTAATTCTAATTTAAGTAATATAGCTATAAAATATAATATCGTATTTATTAATATAAATGATTTAATGTTAAATAAAGAATATTATTTAGATAGTAATAGTTATTATTTTAATTATAAAGCTCATGAAATTATTAGTAATATGATTATTCATTCGCTTTAAAATAGTTGTCATTTTAATAATTAGAGGTATAATAATAGATATTGAAAAGAAAGGTATATAGATATGAAAAGAGATAATTATGAAAAGATAGTAGCGTCCGCGATTGGAATTGCAGTATTACTAACAATGTTAAATAATATTAATGTTATTAATAGAGATAATAGAGTAAGTATTACAAATGATGATGAATTAACATATGCTTATGAATTAGAAAGTGTTTATTTACCAGAAGAAATAGAAGATGGTATTAATAAAGAAGAAGTAGTAAATACTGAAAAGAAGAAGAAAAAGAAAGTTAGAACAAGAGATTATCATAATAAGTATTATCATTATCGTCGTATATAGTACTTGCAGTATTTTAAATTTATGTTATAATACTTAAGAACGAAGAAGTTTCTATACTAAATAATTAGTATGGCGAAGGGAGAGAAAAAATGAAAGCAGGTATACATCCAGAAGTTAAAGATGCTGTTGTAAAGTGTGCTTGTGGAGCAACATTTAATACAAAATCAGTTAAAGAAGAAATTCATGTTGAAGTTTGTAGTGAATGTCATCCATTTTATACAGGAGCTCAAGGAAAAGCAAAAAAAACTGGTAATATTGAAAAATTTAATAAAAAATATGGCTTTAATAAGGAACAATAGCAATTGTTCTTTTTATTTGTTATAATAATAAAAGGAGATGATAATATGACTATATATATAGCTACAGATCATACAGGAATTGCCTTAAAGAAAGAGATTATTAAGTATTTGAAGGATAATAAAATAGCGGTAGAAGAGATTGGCTTAGATAATTATGATTTAGATGATTATCCCGATTTTGCTTTTAAATTATGTCATTTAGTATTAAATAAAGAAAAGGCTTTAGGTATTTTAATATGTGGTAATGGTATTGGAATGTCTATCGCTGCCAATAAAGTTAAAGGTATTAGATGTGCTAGAGTATTAAATAGCGATGATGCTTTTAAAGCTAAAAATCATAATGAAGCTAATGTTATTGCTATGGCTAGTACCACTGATATTAAAGATGCTAAAGATATTGTAGATACTTTTATATCTACTAAAAGTGCTTCAGTTGCTAGACACTTAAAAAGAGTAGCTAAAATCATAAAATATGAAAATGGTGAATATAATGAATTATAAAATATATTTATATGCAATATGTTTATTTTTTAGTATTTATGTCTTATCAGGAGTAAATTTTGAAAAATTTATGAGAAAAAATAAAGTAATGGAAGCTAGATTTTTAGTGTTAGCTTTAAGTATGGCTTTATCATATCTCTTATGTAATTTTGTAACCGATATTATTGGATTATAAAGGAGAGTCATGAAAAATAGAATACTGGTAGTAATAACTATAGTATTAAGTATTATATTAAGTAGTATTAGTAATAAAACCAATACTACTTTTTTTAAGACTATAAAAGAGAAAGAAACGATTAATGTTTTAGATAGTATAACTAATAAGATTAGTAATTTAGATTTAGAAGAATATATAATTGGTGTTGTCGCTGCTGAAATGCCGGCATCTTTTCAAATGGAAGCATTAAAAGCCCAAGCTGTTGCTTCTAGAACTTATGCAATATATAAAATAAGTACTAGTAATGGTAGTTATGATGTTGTAACTGATATATCTAATCAAAGTTATATTGATTTAGATAAAATGCATGAAAAATGGCAAGATGATTTTGATATTTATTATAATAAAATAAAAGAAGCTGTTAATAGTACAAAGAATCAAATAATGACTTATAATGATCAAGTTATCGAGGCTTATTATTTTGCTATGAGTAATGGGTATACTGAAGATTCTTCTTTAGTATTTAGTGAAAGTAGAGATTATTTACAAAGTGTTGCTTCTTTAAATGAATTAAATTTAAAAAATTTTGAAGTAATAAAAGAATTAGATACTTCTTATGTATGTAATAAATTAAATATTAACTGCCCTATTGAGATTCAAAATATTGAAAGAAGTGCTACTCATAGAGTAAATACTATAACTATTAATAATAAAAAATTTAAAGGGACTGAAGTAAGAAAGTTATTAGAATTAAGATCGACAGATTTTGATATCAATATTAGTAATGATCAAGTTATATTTACTACTAGAGGGTATGGTCATGGTGTTGGTATGAGTCAATATGGTGCTAATGAACTTGCTAAAGATGGTAAAAGTTATTTAGATATCTTAAATTATTATTATAAAAATATTCAAATAAATTCTATTTAAAGTATAAAGATTAAAAATTAGTAAATACTTTTAATAGGATGGTGAATGAATTGAAGAAAAGGAAATTAAAAGGATTTGTCTTACCAACATTGTATTTACTAATTACTATTAGTGTTTTTGTAGGAGTTATTCTTTTAGGTCAAAGTAGTGAATTTAAAGAAAGGGATTATCAATATAGTGTTGATGTTGTTGATGATAATGTATCCAGTGTCATTATGGAAGATACTGTAACCTCAAGTGTTATCGCATCCCCAGTTGATGATAGTAATGTAAGTGCTACTATTCATTTTTATAGTAAAGATAGTACTGAAGAAGAACAAAAAAATAGTTTAATATACTATAAAAATACATATATGCCTAATACTGGAGTCTTATATACTGCAGATAATGCTTTTGAAGTAAAGAATGTTTTTCAAGGTAAAGTAAGTGAAATCTTAGATGATGAATTTTTTGGTAAATATGTTGTAGTAGAGCATACGAATACTTTAAGAACATACTATTATGGTTTAGATAATATTGCAGTCAATGTTGGTGATGAATTATCTACTGGTACAATTATTGGTACAAGTAAAAATAATGAAATAACTACTTCTAAACAATCTTTCTTATTAGAGGTATATCATAATAATGAACTTATTAATCCTGAAAAGTTTATTGGTACTAAAATAACTGATTATAATTAATAATGGATAATATAATATATTTAGATGACTATATTAATTTATATAATACTAAGTTAGATAAATTAATAGTATATAAACCATATAAAGATACTTTAAAATATGGTCATATTATTAATAGAGATAAATTTATCAAAATAATGAATAAAATATTAAAAGAATATCATTTAAATAAAAATATCTTTAATAGTAATATAACTATATTAATTAATCAAAGTTATTCTAATATAGATAAATATCTTTTAAAAGAAGTATTAGAAGAATTAAATTATCATCAAATTAAATTTATAAATATCGTTAATTATTTAAATATTAAGAAAGATGAATTATATATAGAATATAATAATAGTTATAGTGTATTTAATTATTTAGATATTTATGGTAACGTTAGTTATCATATTTATAATAATGACTATATTATAGATAAATTGGTAGATAAGATTATAAATATCATTAATAAAAAGAAAGTTATCATATATGGTAAAGGTTATGAAAGATTAGTAAACTTGATTAATAATAAAATAGATAATTATTATTATTATGAAGATAGTTATAATATAATAATAAAAAAATATTTAGAAAGTAGTGTCAAGTAAGAGTAAGTTAAATATAAGAGCTTTCAATTAAAAAATAATTTTGATATTATAGAAAAGGCTGTAAAGATGAATGTCGAAATATGTCGAACGAATTTTCTTGATAATTAAGCGTGATTATGCAATAATTAGTATGAAGAAAAGAGGTGGGATGTATGCATGGCAAAGTCAAATGGTTTAATAATGACAAAGGCTATGGATTTATCGAATATGATAATTTAGAAGATATCTTTGTTCATTATTCAGCTATTGTTAAAGAAGGTTATAAAACATTAAGTGAAGGTGCATTAGTAAAATTTAAGCTAGTGGAAACATCTAAAGGATTACAAGCAGTTGATGTTGTTGAAGAACAAAAGACTATTGTGTAGGATATGCATAACTATCCCTAAGAAGTAATTATACGGGTAATTAAAGAAAAAGATGGCTTTTTCTTTTTTGTTGAGTTTTAATTATGGTTTATGTTAAAATATAGTTAAGGAGATGATACAAATGAAATATGTTATAAGAGGGGATAAATTAACAGTAACTAAGTCTATTAAAGATTATATTACTGAAAAGTTAGATAAGCTCAATAAATATTATGAAAATAATCAAGATATTGAGTGTAAAGTTGTTATTAGAAGTAAGAATAATATTGAAGCCATTGAAGTTACAATACCAATGAATAAATTTATTTTAAGAGCAGAAGAAGCCTGTGATGATTTATATGCTGCGATTGATTTAGTAGTAGATAAATTAGAAGGACAAATAAGAAAAAATAAAACAAAATTAAAGAAGAGATATGAAAAAGAAGAAATACCAGAAATGAGCTTTGATTTTGATGAATTAGAAAGTGAAGAAGAAGATATTGTGAAAAGAAAGAATATTGATACGAAACCAATGGATGAAGAAGAAGCTTTATTACAAATGAATTTATTAAATCATGACTTCTTTGTGTTTAAGAATGTTAATGAAGAATGTGTATCAGTATTATATAGAAGAAAAGATAAAAAATATGGTATTATTAATGTTAAATAGAGGTAATTTATAAGACCTCTTTTTATTTTATTGTGAAAAATTAATGTTTAAACTTTGAGAAATAATTAGCACGTGTTATAATAAATGGGTGAGGTGGATTATGGGAATATTCAAAAAACTATTAAATAGTGAATATAAAGAATTAAAAAGATTTGAAAAATTAGCTGATCAAATTGTTGCATTAGATGAAGAGATGCAAAAATTAAAAGATGAAGATTTTTCAAAGAAGACTTTAGAATTTAAAGATAGATTAAAAAATGGTGAAACTTTAGATGATATTTTAGTGGAGGCTTTTGCTTTAGTTAGAGAAGCTGCATCTCGAAAATTAGGAGAAAAAGCTTTTTATGTCCAACTTTTAGGAGGACTTGCTACTCATTATGGTAATATTGCGGAGTTAAAAACTGGTGAAGGTAAAACTTTAACTACAATTTTTCCAGCTTATGTTAATGCCTTAACTGGTGAGGGTGTTCATGTTGTTACTACTAATGAGTATTTGTCAACAAGAAATGCTGAATGGATGCGTCCAGTATATGAGTTACTTGGAGTAAGTGTCGGTATTAATTTAAGAGAAATGTCTCCAAAAGAAAAGCAAGAAGCTTATAATTGTGATATCTTATATTCTACTAATAATGAGATTGGTTTTGATTATTTAAGAGATAATATGGTAGTAAGATGTGAAGATCGAGTTCAAAGACCACTTAATTATTGTATTATTGATGAAGTTGATTCCATATTAATAGATGAAGCGAGAACTCCACTTATTATCAGTGGTGGTAAGTTTAATTCTAAGAATCTTTATGTTGATGCAGATAGAGCGGTTAAAAGATTAAAAGAAACTGAAGATTATGAAATAGATGTTAAAACTAAGAATGTGTCTTTAACTGAAGAAGGTAGTAGAAAGATTGAAAAATTCTTTAATTTAAAGAATTTATATGATTTAGATAATACGGCTTTAGTTCATCATATTAATCAAGCTTTAAAGGCTAATTATGGTTTTAAAAAAGATGTTGATTATGTGGTTACTAATGATGAAGTTATAATTGTTGATCAATTTACTGGTAGACTTATGCATGGTAGACAATTTAGTGATGGGTTACACCAAGCAATTGAAGCTAAAGAAAATGTTACTATTAATACTGAGACTAAAACCATGGCAACAATTACTTTCCAAAATTTATTTAGAATGTATCGCAAATTATCAGGTATGACAGGTACAGCTAAAACTGAAGAAGAAGAATTTAGAAATATTTATAATATGTATGTTATTGAAATACCTACTAATAAAGAAGTTATTAGAGAAGATTATGCTGATTTAGTTTATGCTACTAGTCGTGGTAAATATAATGCAATTATTAAATATATTGAAGAGGTTCATAAAACTGGAGAACCAATATTAATTGGTACTATCTCCGTTGAAGCTAATGAATATTTAAGTTCTTTATTAAAAAAAGCTGGATTAAAGCATGAAGTATTAAATGCTAAGAATCATGAAAGAGAAGCTGAAATTATTGCTAAAGCTGGTGAAGTGGGAGCAATAACACTTGCAACTAATATGGCTGGTCGTGGTACCGATATTAAGTTAGGTGAAGGCGTTAAAGAACTTGGTGGTCTATGTGTTATTGGTACTGAAAGACACGAATCACGTCGTATTGATAATCAATTAAGAGGTCGTGCTGGAAGACAAGGAGATCCAGGTAAAAGTCAATTCTTTGTATCTTTTGAAGATGATTTAATGCGTCGTTTTGGTACAGAAAAGATAAAAGTCATGTTAGCTAATTTAGGTATTGATGAAAATCAAGCTATTCGTTCTAAAGCTTTAACTAAGAGTATTGAATCAGCTCAAAAGAAGGTTGAAGGTAATAACTATGATATTCGTAAAACTTTATTAGATTATGATAATGTTTTAAATGAACAAAGAGAGATTATTTATGGTAGAAGAAATGAAATATTAGAAAAAGAAAGTATTCATGATAGTATTTTAGATGTATTTAAAAATACAATAGATAATTTAATTAGTTCTCATACTAATAAAGATAATAAAGTTACTATTGATGATTTAAAAGATATTGTTGATTATGTAAATACTAATTATTTAAAAAATAATAATTTAAAATTAGATGATGTTAAAGATTTATCTATAAAAGATTTAAATCAAAAAATATATGATTTAATCATAGCGGATTATGAAAAGAAAATGATTGATACTCCAGTTATGAATGAATTTGAGAAAGCTATTTCTCTTCGTATTATCGATTCTAATTGGGTTGAACATATGAGTGCCATGGAGCATTTAAAAGAAGGTATTTCTCTTCGTGGTTATAGTCAAACTAATCCAATTCAAGCTTATACAATGGAAGGGTTTGAATTATTTGATGATATGCTTGTAAAAATAGAAGAATTAACAGCTCAATTCTTATTAAAAGCTGAAGTAAGACAAAATTCTGAAAGAAAACAAACTTTAAATGGTGTTGCTAATGATGGCAAAGAAAGTGTTAAAAATGCTCCAAAAAGAGTAACCAAAATAGGTAGAAATGATCCATGTCCATGTGGCTCAGGTAAGAAATATAAAAACTGTTGTGGAAAATGAGATAAATAAAGTAATTTAGAAAATGTTAATTAATAAAAAATATAATCTAATTTAAATTTTGTCAACTAAAAAATAAAAAAAGTGATAAAAAAAATACGTAAAATAAAGGGTGCCGCGATATTATAAATGGTTGACATCTTTTAAATTTAAGGAGGTGTATAAATGGAGAACAAAGATGATTCTAATAATATAATAATTTATCAATCTGATGATGGAGAAACTAAAATCGATGTAAAATTGGAAAATGAAACAATTTGGTTATCTCAACAGCAAATGGCTGTATTATATAAAACTACTAAACAAAATATAAGTTTACACATTAAAAACATATTTGATGAAAATGAATTGGATGAAAATTCAACAGTCAAGGAATTCTTGACAGTTCGAAGTGAAGGAAGTAGAAATGTAGAGAGAAATGTTAAATATTATAATTTAGATATGATTATTTCTTTAGGATATCGTATTAAATCTAAAATAGCTACTAATTT
>CANQFH010000026.1 GCA_947598425.1 uncultured Bacilli bacterium
CCTAAGAAAACACTTTCACTTGGTTGTTCATATTGCATTGGACCTAAATCACTCATACCATATTCTGCAACCATACTTCTAGCAATATTAGTGGCTTTTTTAAAGTCATCAGAAGCTCCAGTTGATATTTCATTTAAGAATAATTCTTCACTAACTCTACCACCTAGTAATCCAGTTATTTGAGCAAGTAATTCTTTTTTAGTAGCTACAATCATTTTCTCTTCTTTAGGAAGCATCATTGTATAACCACCAGCCATACCTCTAGGGATAATAGTAATCTTATGAACTTCATTAGCATCTTCTAATTTAATACCAATAACGGCATGTCCTGCTTCATGAATAGATACTAACTTCTTTTCTTTTTCAGTTATTTGTTTAGAAGTCTTAGCAGGTCCCATTAAAACTCTATCAGTTGCTTCATCTATTTCAGCCATTGATATTGCCTCTTTATTACGACGTACTGCGAGTAAAGCTGCTTCATTAAGTAAATTCTCTAAATCAGCACCACTAAAACCTGGAGTTCTTTGACTTAAATTACTTAAATTAACACTTTTATCTAATATTTTATTTTTAGCATGAACTGCTAAAATTTGTTCTCTCGCTTTAGCATCCGGTAAATTAATAGTTACTTGTCTATCAAATCTTCCTGGACGAAGTAAAGCTGGATCTAGAACATCAGGACGGTTAGTTGCAGCAATAATAATGATTCCTTCATTTTCTCCAAATCCATCCATTTCTGTTAATAATTGGTTTAAAGTTTGTTCTCTTTCATCATGGCCACCACCTAAACCAGTACCTCTTTGACGACCAACAGCATCTATTTCATCAATAAAGATTAAGCAAGGTGCACTTCTTTTAGCTTCCTTAAACATATCTCTAACTCTAGATGCTCCAACTCCTACAAATAATTCTACAAAGTCAGAACCACTTATGTAATAAAATGGAACATTAGCTTCACCAGCAACGGCTTTAGCAAGTAATGTCTTACCAGTTCCTGGAGGTCCTACTAATAATACACCTTTAGGTATTCTAGCCCCTAATTTTTGGAACTTCTTTGGATTTTTTAAGAAATCTATTAATTCTTCTACTTCTTCTTTTTCTTCAGTTAAACCAGCAACATCTTTAAAGCTCTTCTTATCAGAATCACTACTAAGTCTTGCTCTACTACGACCAAAGTCTACTGAATTTTTATTTGTCATAGCTAATTTTTTAACTAATACATAACCAAATACCACGATAATTACAAATGGTAAAACATTAACTATAACATATAAGATAGCACTGCTACCTGGATCACTCTTAGTATCATATTTCTTTATATTATTATTAGTAACATATTCCGAAATACTAACTACATCTTCAGCAATCACTTTAGTTTTAAAACTTTCACTTTCTTTATAACCTTCTAGTTTACCTTCTACATAGTATACTGATTCATTACTATTTGGTGTAACAATTATTTCTGTTACTTTACCATCTTTTAAGTTTTGTAATAATTCTCCAGTAGTTAATTTATTTACTGTATCTCCTTGAAATTGTAAAATAACTAAAATAACAATAACTACCCCAACTAAAACTATATAAGGGAAACTATTTTTAATTTTATTTTGATTATTCATATTTTTCCTCCGTATACTTAAGTATTATATCATACTTTTGTGAAAAGTCTTTATCAAAAATAGATTTTTTTACTCCTGGTAACCAAATGAGTGTATTTTTACTATCACAAATGATTGGAAAAGTCTTTCTTTTAATTTTATCTATTTTAGAATTTGTAAATATATCACTAACTTTTTTACTACCACCTAAATTCTTGATTGACATCACATCACCTTTATGAACATTTCTAATAATAAGTGGTAATTCTATTTCCGCACTATTTAATCTAATTATATTATTACTTTTTTCGTTACTACTAGATATCTCTTCTATTTTATAATTATCTTTTTGAAATATTTTATCAAATACATATTTAAATTCTTCACTATTAGTATTCTTTTCAATTATTAAATAATTATAACTTATTCTAGCTATATAACCATCAGCTAAATCTATTTGTTTATTACTTTTATTATCTATTAATTTTAATATTTCAATCTTTTGTTTATCATTGATATTTAAGATATTATCTTTTTGAATATTCTCTATTATTCTTTCAATAATCTTTTCTTTAATAAAATTATCTTCTTTATTTAATTTATCTAAATCTAATTTATTATTGATATAAATATCTTTAATTTTAATATCAATTATTTTATTAATATAATCTATATATTTAAATAACTCTTCACTATATTTTAAAAACTTTAAATGAATATTTGCATCTTCTTGTTCTAAGAATGGTAACGCTTGTTTCCTAAATCTATTTCTCGTATATTTTTCATCTTGATTAGAGTTATCTTCAACATGCTGGATATTATTATCTAAGGCATACTTAATTATTCCTTTTTTATTTGCATATAATAAAGGTCTTACTATTTGATAATATTGATTTTTATTTATAATCGGAATACCAGCATAACCTTTTAGATTACTACCCCTAGTAATGCGCATTAAAATAGTTTCTTCTAAATCATTACCATGATGAGCTGTAAATAAATATTTAGCGTGATATTTCAACATAACTTCATGAAAGAAAGCATATCTTTTTCTCCGAGCTTCACTTTCTGTAAATTTATTATTTTTATAATTCTCTATCTTATAATATTCAAACTCTAAATTATGATTCAAAACATATTCTTGAACAAACTCTTTTTCATCATTGCTTTCTTTTCTTAAACCATGATTAACATGAGCACAAATTATCTTTAAATTTAATTGTTCTTTTAATTTAATTAATAAATCTAAAAGAACCATAGAATCCACTCCACCAGATAGAGCAATTACTACAGTATCATTTTTATTTAATAAATTAATTAAATATTTTTGGCTCTCTTTCATAATATCACATGCTTATTTTAACTAATGATCCTCATTTTGGCAATAACTTCTTTAATTATTTTATAAATGTTTTAAATTATAATCTAACATATTATAGATATCCCCATCTAATATTTTATCAACTGCACTAGTTTCATAATTACTACGATTATCTTTAATAAGCTTATATGGTTCTAAAATATAACTTCTTATTTGACTACCAAAATCAATATTTTTAGAAGTATCTTTTAAATCTTTAACTTTATTTTTTTCTTCTTCTAAAGATAATTCATATAATTTATTTTTTAATATTTTTAAAGCTGTTTCTTTATTTTTTAATTGACTTCTTTCATTTTGACAAGTAACTACTATTTTAGTAGGTAAATGGGTAATTCTTACGGCAGAATTAGAAGTATTTACAGATTGGCCTCCCGCTCCACTAGAATGATATACATCTATTTTTAAATCACTTTCTTTAACCTCAATATCACTAGGTATGGTAAATTCCGGAGTAACAGTAACTGAAGCAAAAGAAGTATGCCGTCTTTTACCAGCATCAAATGGTGAGATTCTGACCAAACGATGAACCCCACTTTCATGTTTTAAATACCCATAAGCATTAGTAAATTTAATTAAAATTAAACATGATTTAAGTCCTGCTTCTTCTCCAGGAGCTTCATAAATAACTTCATAACTATAATTATTTTTTTCACAAAATCTTTCATACATACGAAATAACATGGAAGCCCAATCACAAGATTCAGTGCCTCCAGCTCCAGGATGAATCTCTAAATAGCAATTTAAACTATCATATTCGCCATTAAGATGTACTTCTAACTCTAAATCTTGAATTCTTTTTTGTAAATCATTAAATTCTTTTAAATATTCTTCTTCACTTAATTCTTCTTTTAATAATTCTAAAGTATTCAAACTATCCATTAAATTATCATAATTATTAACTATTTTTTTAATTCTAATATATTTACTATTAACACTATTAGCAAAATCATAATTTTGCCAAAAATCTTCTTTATTAATTTGAATCTCTAATTCTTTTAAATTATCTTTTAATGTTGGAATGTCAAAGAGACCTCCCAATATTATCTAAACTATTTTTTAACTCTTCAATATTCATCATTATTTTTCCTCGATTGCTGTAATTTGTGAAATATTACTTTCATTATATTTTATTATTATTTGATCATTAACTTTTAAGAATGGTAATAAATAACGATTAACACTGATTGCTGCGACAAACTTATTATTATCCATATCTGTTATATAATAATTAGTATTACCATCAATAACAGCATTACTAATATTTTTAATAGTAATCTCTTTCGTTTTTAAATTATCCATATTTATTTCAGTATTTTCTAATAAATATTTTTCTTTAGCAGCTTCAATTCCTAAAGAAGATTCACTTACTACTACTTTTTGATAATCAGCGACATCGATAAAAGCATACATTTTAACTAAACCAGCATTATCTTTTAAACTTAATAAATATGTTGGTTTATTATTTAAATTAATTAAAAGTGGGAAAGAAGCATTATATTTTTTATCTTGGACAACACCTTCAGCTGAGGCCATAGCACTAAATTCTTCCGCTCCAGGAGCAGCATAATAATTAGTTTGTTTAGTTCTTAAATTAACAAGTACAAAACCTAAATTAGATTCATCACTAGATACTGAAGTAATACCTGTATATAAGTAAACATCATCATCCATTACTAAATAATTATACCCTTCAGTAGTATTTATGACATCTTTTTGACCAAAAATAGAATTCCAAAAACCATTACGATATTCTCCCCAATTATCTATTTGTTCAATTATTAAATCAGCACTATAAACATGATCTACCCATGTAGGTATTTCATCTATTTGATATTTTTGACTTTCTCCAGTTACAGGATCTAAAATAACTGCCCCATTAATCTCTTTCTTTAAACCAATACCACTATACTTAATTGTAGGAATAATCCAATATGGTTTACCTTCATTATCTATTTCAAATGAAGCTTCATCAAAGATAGTCGTGGGATAAGTAAATCTTAATTTTCTTTCTAATTTTTCAAAGAATAAAGCACTAGGCATATATTTCATACCTTTATCTAAAGTAACTAAATTAGCACTACCATTTACAGAATTAACAATAATATAACCTTTAATTCCTTCATTTCTATTAGTAAAGTATTTAATTATTCCGGCATATTCTAAAGGAGTTACTCGTACAATATCATTATTATAATTTATTTGAGTATATAAATCACTAACATAAAATTGACTTACCCATGAAGTAAATTCACCCATTTTACGATCTCCAAGTTTTTGACTACTTTCTTTATCTATTAAAGGAATTTTATTTAAATCTACTTCTTTTACAGATGTTGCAAAGTTATGAGTTTCATCGACAGTAATTCTTTGACTATACCCTTTAGCGTTAAATATTGGTGATAAGATAAAATTAATTAAGAATATTAATCCTATTATTAAAGATATACCCATTATAGGATAAGTCATGAGTTTATTTACTTTATTAAAACCTCTTCGATATATTAAATCTTCTAAGGTAGTAATAGATGAAATCGCCATACTAAAGATAAAGATAATGAATAAATAAACCCAAAAAGCAGGACTAGATAAATTTAATGGTGGTAACATTAAATAAAATAATATAAATGCAAATATAATGATAATGATAGTATTAATAATCTTTCTTTTCATAATATACCTCTTCTCTTATATTATATTCTAACATAATTATTTTATTTTTTTAATATTATATACTTAATTTATATAATCTTTGAATTTGAGGATGACATCTAAAAGTATTAATATCTTCTAAATATTTAAAACCATATTTTTCATATAAATTAACTTCTTTAGTATATAAATATAATTCTTGATAATTAGTATTATTAATTAAATTATCTTTAACAGTATTTAATAATATTTTAGAATAGCCTTTCTTTCGATAATTATTATCAATATATACATTACATAACCAAGGATAACAATTAGGTTTTACTTCTAAATCAACCAAAGAAAATTGGTACATACCAATTAATTTACTATTTATATACATTCCATATGTTTGGGGTAATGTATTTTTATTAAAACTATTTTTAATAATAGCTTCTACTTCTTCGTATTCATAATTTTCTTCTTGTCCCCACCAATTATACATCCACCTAGTAATGGTATCTAATTCTTCTTTAGTATAATCAACTATTTGTTTAACTGTTATATTATGCATTTTTTCTTCTCCTTTTATTTCTTGTTATCGATATTTGATCAATATTATTATTATTTTTTAAAGTTTCTAACTCTTTCATTTTAAAATTTAATCTTTTAATTGAAGTTTTAAGTAATCGCGATACATAAGATTGTGTACAACCTAAACATTCAGCAATTAAACATTGGCCCCAAACTTCACCATCAAAACCAAAATATTTTCTAACCACAAATTGTTCTTTTGAAGGTAATTCTTTAACTAAATTATTTATAACTTCATAATCAGCTTTTTCTATTAAATCATCTACAAAGAATGAGGTATCACTCACAAGAATATCTTCATAACAATTTTCATATTCTTCTTCACAACAAGATTCTAATGGCATATTCATACTAATATCAGTAAATCCCTTTTTCTCTCTACGCATAAACATTAAGATTTCATTTTTAATGATAACACTGGCATAAGTAGTAAAAGCCACATTTTTAGCCGGATCATAATTATTAATTGCTTTTAATAATCCAATTGTTCCAACAGAAACTAATTCTTGGTCATCAAAAAAATTATTTTTAAGACTACCTCTTACCACTCCAATAACAATATAAATAGCATTAGCTACAAGTTCTTCTTTAGCAGTAACATCTCCCTTTTTAATCCTATCTAAATAATTAATAACCATTTCATCAGATAAACTACTCTTAGGTGCTTTATAATCTAAAAATAATTCGGAATTTGTATAACGTCTACTAGCATTAATTTGCATAATAAATCCCCCTTTTTTAAAACAGTTGCTATAATAACATATAATCGTACTAATTGTCAATTATAAATAATTGAAAAATAAAACTATGAATGTTAAAATATATACGTTTTTAAAAAAGAAGGAGACAACCATGAACTATCATTTATACAATAATGAATTGTTACCAGATGCGTTATCAAAAGAAGAATTAGAAGCCCTTTTTAAAAAGTTTCAAAGTGGGGATAAAGATGCTTATACAGAAATAATTATGCATAATTTAAGATTGGTAATACATATAATAAATAAAAATTTTAGTACTATCAATTATGATTTTGATGATTTAATTTCTTTAGGTATTCTAGGTTTAATAAAAGCAATTAATACCTTTAAATTAAATAACAATACTGATTTTTCTACTTATGCATCTAAATGTATTTCCAATGAAATATTAATGTTTTTAAGAAAATTAAATAAACAAAGTAGATTTATTAGTTTTGATACCATTCTATTTCCTGATAAAAATATAACATTAGAAGATACTTTATTTGATGATACAGATATAACTGAAGATTATGAAAATCAAATTTTATATCAATTAATAAGAGATTATGTTGAGACTCTTCCTAAAAGAGAGGGTCAGATAATTAAAATGTATTTTGGTTTTGATGGTATACGTTATAGTCAAAGAGAGATTGCTGAACATCTTAATAAATCACAAGCTCAAATATCACGTATAATAAACAAAATAGAGGGTAAAATAGCCAAATATTTAGAAAGAGAATGGGATTTTAATATTAGTGGTGATGCTAGAAAAAGAACCAAATAATATGTTTCTTTTTTCTTTGAATATTAGTTATTAACACTTTTAATATCTTGTAATTCAAAACGATATTTTTGTTTTACATGAGGATATTTATCATGATCTACTTCTGATAAAAACATTTCTTTAGGTCTTATCCATAAATTATTATCACCATATAAAGAACGATAAATTACATATTCTTCCTTAGTTTCGGAATGTTTAGCTATATCTATAACTAAATAATAATCACCTTTAAAATGTTTATAAATACCATTAATTTTTATTTCTTGCATATAATCTACCTTCTTACTAACTTTTTTTCATTATCAGCATAAGTAACACTAAACTTAATACCATTTAAATTGTTTTTCATTGCCTCAGTTTCAAAATCAATAACATCGCTAGGTAAATTTTCAATATCTGCCCATACTAATTCAGAACATTTTTCTGGTTCCATAATCCTAATGCTTCCTTGATAACTTTTAACTTCGAAGTAAACATCATAGTAAGGTGGCAATGATTTATTTTTTCTATTAACCACAAAGGTATCAATAATATCAGCAACAGCAATAGTTATTCCTAATTCTTCTTTGGCTTCTCTAATAGCGGCTTCATAAGCATTTTCACCAACATCAATATGTCCAGCAGGTAAAGCAAGATAACCTGGCCAAAGTTTAGTACCACATCTTCTTTGTAATAATATTTCTCCTTTATCATTTTTAATAATTAAATAAATTGATGATAAAAACTTTTCTCTTTCCATAAATATTACCTTCCAATACTTTTATACTATACCATAACTTAATCACAGATTCCAATAGGTTATTTGATTTTATGATTATTTTTCTTAAAAATATTTATTAACGCTATTATTGCTACTATTCCCCAAACAACTTGTAGAGTAAATGAAAACCAAGCATTTTTTGGCAAAAGACCTATGGCCATTAAAAGAGCTGCTAAAAAGTTTAAAGTTTGATATAATATTCCATTAGGAATTTTTTCAAGTGATAAAAGAAAATATGCTAATAACACCAATACCATACCTATCCATCCTAAAATATCAAATATCATAAAATACCTCCTTAATATTATTATATAATGATTTGATTAAAAAGAATATTGCTATTTTAAATTATAAGATGAAGTAAAGTAAAAATTTAAAAACTAATAATAATCTATATTTTTTAATTACTATTACTATTTTTTAATTTAAATATTTTTACATTTCTACATGCAATCAAAGAGTAACCATATAAGTAGATAGCCGATATAAATTGACCTATGTAAGTACAAAATGCACTAGGTATAAATGAACAAAGTAAACGAATTAATCTTGATAATAGATAAAATATATTATGTTTTTTATTATTATCTTTTATCTGAATATAACTTAATCTTAAAGTTTTTAAAGGATCAATTAGCATATCTATTATTTGAACTGCTAATATTATTAATAAAATAAATAAGTCGGGTTTAAAATACCAATAAAGGGTTAAATTCATAATTAAAATAGTTAAAAACAATATTGATAATAATTTATATGCATTTTTAAGAGATTCTTTGTAATTGAATCTATCTTCTGCTAAATCTATTTTTGATGCTGTATCCACCGAATCTAACATATCCCATTGAGTATCAGTTGTTAAGCTTTCAAAATTTATTGCTGTAGCATATTTTTCTCCAAACGAAAAACTATTACCAAAGCCGACTCCATAAATTAAAAACATCCCTAAATTTCTTAAAATATTAAATGATGTATACTTGATACTATCTCTAATTTGTAAACAAAATTTAGTCTTTTTATAATACTTTATGAATACCATAAGCACTACTAAAAAATCTATTATTAAAGTTACAATAATTGCTTCATAATCTTTTAAAATACATGTGAGTAAAATTATTAGCACAAAGTTAGTTAGATTAAATATGATATTTATCTTATTAGATTCATTATTTTTATTTTCATAATAGAGTTTTTGAATAATCATTTGCATAATAAAACTAAAATACATCCAAATAATTGAATAAATACAAAAGTGGTGATATGTATTAACATTCATATTCATTATTTGAATATAGGTATTCACATTAATAACTAATAGTAAAGTTAATAATCCAACAATTAATAATCCAAATATCATATTAGAATAAACAACATCTTGATTATTAGACTTCTTTGAAGTAATGTTAGGACCAATTGCAAATAAACTAACAAATATCATATAAAAAAATTGCAACGGATAAGTAAGTGAAAAAACATTTGATATTTCTTTTGTTATGGTGAATCCCAAAATAATCCACATAATTATTGGTAATATAGAAACCAATAATGTATCTAAACTAATTTGCAAAAGTCTTTTCATTTACCACACCTTCTTTATATATGCTTTTAACTATCTTCATTTTTATTATCCATTATCTTTTATGCTTTTTTACTAACACTTTGCCATCATTTGTTCTTCGAAACATGTAATCTTCTAAACAAGATAACTGATACTCTAATAATTTAATATTATAATCATATTCATTAGATGAATTTGCTTTCTTTTTCATATCATCAATTCTATTTTGCAAGTAGCATCTTTCAGCCTCTAGTTCAGATTCAGTTTTACTTTTCAAATCATCTAACTTTAATATCCAATTAGCATTAAGTATTTCAAAAATTAAAATTTTATTACCACGTTTGCTCTTAGATATATTTATATAATCATCATCATTATATTCACCATCAAGTTGAGCATAAAGCGAAACCAAAATAGGCCTATGCGAATATATCATTTGTCTTATATCTTTTACTTGAATATCAATACTTTTTATATTCAGTAATTCATATTTCATTTGTTGAACATGATGCCATGCAATTACAGATCTTTTATGACTAAAGTTTGGCATTTGTTCAAATTTATATTGTTCTATTTTCTTCTTTTTATTTATAATAATCATTTATGACATCTACTCTCCAAATTTATTTAGTTTCTATCTGTTTTGTTTCATTTAATAATCTATCAAAATCTGACACATAGTTTCTATCTTGAATAACTTTATACTTCTCATATTCGTCTTCGGCCTTTTCAATTGCCTGTTTATGAAAAACCGTACCTTTTCCTTCTAATACATCATAATGAAAAACTTTTAAAGCATTTGTAACTTCATTTTTCCAATCATCCATATACATTGCAATATTTCTTTCAGCATTATTTTCTGCTATATCTAAGAAAAAATTAACTAAATTATTTAAACTTTTAAGTTCCTTTTCTCCTAAATAATTTTTAGCAATGCCAATGTCAGATTTTAAAATTTTACCATCAGGTGATTTTTCCCAGGTAGTAAGCCCCATATTTTTCTTTCTAGAATCAACTCTATTATAAACTATTTCTGCAGCAGTTTCTCCAGTTATGGCAAAGAAAAATTTATTTTGAATTGTTTTATAAAATGTTTTAGCTAATTCACTATTTTTATCATAATCAATTGAACACTCAGCAAAAATATCCGTAATTTTTTGATAAAATATTCTTTCACTGGTGCGTATTAATTTAATTCTTTCAAGTAATCTTTGAAAATATTCTTGATCACTTTTGCTTGCTTTAGTAAATCTTTCATCATTTAAAACAAACCCTTGAACCATATAATCCTTAATTATTTTATTAGCCCAAGTTCTAAATTTTATTGCTTTTTTAGAATTAACTCTAAATCCAATAGATATAATCATATCTAAATTGTAATATTTTGTATTATACATTTGCTTCCCATCATTACCCATATGTGCAATTTTTGCACATGTGCTATTTTCATCTAATTCGTCATCTTTATAAATATTATTGATATGTCTAACAATACCACTTCTATCAATATTAAATAAAGTTGCCAACGCTTCGGTACTTAACCAAACATCTTCATTTTCAAGTAACACTTCTACTTTAGTATTTCCTTCTTCATCATTATAAAATAAAATATTTCTTTCATTGCCAATTAATTTATCTTTCATGTTTACCTCGCCTCCCCTAAAATAAATTAATATAATTTAAAATTATTATACAATTATTTATAACACTAAACAATTAGATTAAAATAATTTATAAAATTTTTATTTTATGAAAACAAAAAATGTTAATATGCTATTCTATTAACATTTTTTTCGTAGGTAATTACTATCTAAAAAGGCGATAAACTTTTTCTTCATCGCTACAAAAATCTACATCACGACTACTCGATACATTAAAATTCATTTGATAAGCAAGATTATGAATTAGCCATTCGTTTTGGAGTGATTCTTTACTTCTTATCCATGGAGTAGTACTCGGATATAATCTATTATATTCTAAGATTAGTTCAATTATTTGTTCTTGTATTTCAGAATCATCAATTTTATATGAAGAAACAATCTTGATATCATCTACACTATCACGCAAATCAATAATGATAATAGCATCTTCTTCTATAATACAAGCTTCATCTTTTACAATATAAATATCTTTTGATCCAATTTGAGCAAAGATAGGTTGATTACTACTATCATAGTCTTCTTCTATCGTTACTGGTAATGATTCTGTAGGTGGTAAATTTTTCTTTATGCTATATACATAAAGCGTACCCATCATTGTTGCTAACATCAAACGAAGATATTTTCTTTTTTGTGATAACAACAGTTGTTTTTGTTTTAGTATTGTCAATTTTGTTTTCTTATCTGGTTGACAAGCAGTTTCACGGTTCTTTACCATAAAACTCCTCTCCTTATGACCCATAGCATTATATCATAAAATAATAATTTGTCTAGTACTTTTTTGAAAAAATATTTTTTTGTTGTCAAATCAATTTATTTAGTTTTTGTTGCTGTAATCTTTTTTAGTGTTATTACAAAAAGTAGAACAATTAATTATAACTTTTTTTCATAAATATATCCTATTTCTTTATTAACTTTTCCTAACTTATCATATTCCTTATTTTCGATAATAGTTGAATAAACTTTCTGACAGCCAACACTTTCATACACACCATAACTACATGATTCATCGGTCAATATTTGAAGATTTTTCATATTATCCTTTTTAGCTAAATCAAATATATCTAACAATAATTTTTTACCTATTCCTTTTCCTCTATATGATTTATCTAAAATCAACATTGACAATTCTCCATCAAAATAATTTCTCATATTATCAGGAACATAATCATAGTTCTTTCCATATTCTATTAGAGCATTAACATCTTTTATTTCTTTACTTTTGTATAATTGCTTTTTTATAAAAGTATAAAATTTTTTCTTTAATATATGTTTTTTTGAGTTCCATTTTGAATAACCTGCAAATCCCAGCAACTTACCATTTTCTTTATAATAAACAAATGCTTCCGTTTCTTCTAATATTTCTAGTAGGTAAATCCATGCACATAGTCTTCTACTAGCACCACTTTC
>CANQFH010000027.1 GCA_947598425.1 uncultured Bacilli bacterium
CAACATCGATATAATAATATGGATCATTCAATGGTAACATCATTTGAGACAGTCAATAATATAATTCATAATATTAAAAATAAAGATAATATATGGAATGTTAATACTGAGAAAGAATATCATGAATCTAAAGATGGTGAATAATTATGAAAGATAAAGTATCTAAATTAGTAAATGTCTATAAAAAATATGGATTTAGGGGATTTATAAAGAAATTATATGCATATATTAGAGCTAATTATTTAGATAAAATAAGTTTTAGAGTATTTTTAAGACCTAGAAAATATCAAAAGATTATTAAAGATATTTTAACTAATAATAAATATGATAGAATTATTTTATGGCGTAGTTCTTTTGGTTATAATGTTCCTTTATTTCAAAGACCTCAACATATAGCCAGTAATTTAGCTAATAATAAATGTTTAGTATTATATGAAGTTACTACAATGACTGATAAAGTCAAAACTTTAAAAATGCAAAAGAATAATTTATATTTGTTTAATTATAATAATGTCTTATTAAATAGAATCTTATTAAGAGAATTATCTAAAACTAAAAAACCTAAATATATTGAGTTATATTCTACAGATTGGAAACTTACTAAAAATAAAATAGAAGACTATATGAATAAAGGTTATGGTTTTATTTATGAATATATAGATCACTTAAGTCCTGTTTTAGCTGGTACTAAAGAATTACCTAAAAATATAGTAGAAAAATATGAATTTGCTATGGAAAATCCTGATGTTTATGTAATAGTAAGTGCTAGTGAATTAGAAAAAGATGTTATTAATAAAAGAGGAGAAGTTAATTTAGCATTTTCTTCTAATGGTGTAGATTATAATTTTTTTCAAAATACTCATCAAAAAACCTTAGAAAAAGAATTTATGGATATAGTTAATAATGGTAAGATTAATATTGGTTATTATGGAGCTTTAGCTAAATGGTTTGATTATGATTTAATTAAAAAAATAGCTAAGACTAATAAATATAATATAATATTATTTGGTATTAAATATGATGAATCATATGATGAAAATATTAAGAATGAAGATAATATTTATTTCTTAGGATCTAAAGATTATCAAATATTAAAAGATTATGCAATTTATATGGATATATTAACAATACCTTTTTTAATAAATGATATAACTAAATCGACATCACCAGTTAAAATATTTGAATATATGGCTTTAAAAAAACCAATAGTAACTACGGATATGCCAGAATGTCGTCAGTATAAATCAGTTCTAATTGGTAGTAATCATGAAGATTTTATAAATAAGTTAGAAAATGCTTATAAATTAAAAGATGATAAGAAATATTTAGCTTTATTAGATAAGGAAGCTAAGGAAAATGATTGGAGTAAAAAAGCTTTAGCTATAATTAATTTAATAAAGAAAGATGAGGTTAAGAAATGAAAGTATTAGTAATTATACCAGCATATAATGAAGAAGAAAATATTTTAGATGTCTGTCATAATTTAGATAATTTAAATAAAGAAAAAGAATATGATTTAGATTATATAGTCATAAATGATGGCTCGATTGATGACACTAAAAATATATTAGAAAAAAATAAAATTAATCATATCAATTTAGTACATAATTTAGGTATTGGTGGTTGTGTTCAAACTGGATATTTATATGCTTTAAAAAATAATTATGATATTGCTATTCAAGTAGATGGTGATAATCAACATGATGTAAGTTATATTAAAGATTTAGTAATGCCTATTATAAATGGTGAATGTTCTATGTGCATAGGATCAAGATATATCAGTGATTTAAGTGAGTTTAAATCTACAAAACTAAGACAACTAGGTATTAAATTTTTATCTTTAGTATTAAAAATAACTACCAAAGTTAAGATATATGATATGACTAGTGGTTTTAGAGCGGTAAATAAAGATATAATTGCCATATTTGCTCATGATTATCCCAATGATTATCCAGAGCCAGAAACTTTAGTAACGGTAATTAAAAGAGGTTATCAAGTCAAAGAAATACCAGTTAAAATGCGTGAAAGATTACATGGTAAATCATCTATAACACCTCTAAAAAGTATTTATTATATGTTAAAAGTATCATATGCTATGGTAGTAAGAAGTATTTTAGAAAGGAAACATAGATAATGGATATAAAATTAAGAATATTTTTAATAATTATATTATTAGTAGGGTTATATATGATATTTAGAACTATTAAGAAGAAAAATTTACAAATAAAATATGGTATGTATTGGACTTTAATCTTTGGAATCATGTTAATATTAATTATATTTCCTAATATTATAGAAAGTATTGCTAAGTTTTGTGGTTTTAAAGAAGCTCCCAATATGTTATTTCTATTAGCAATCTTTATCTTATTTTATATAGTATTTAGAATATATACTACTATTTCGAAATTACAAGAAATCAATAAATCTTTAGTTCAAGAATTATCAATATTAAAAAAGAATAAATAGAAACAAAAGAATCACTTAGGCATATAATTTAGGTAGAGGTGGATTATGAATTTAAGTGATTCCTTTTTTAATAAAGTAGAAAGAAAAACTAAAGTAGATAAAAATACTATTATTAGTTTAGCTGAAAAATTGCAAAAAGGTAATTTACAAGATGAAAAAACGATTAGAGAAGTTATTGATACTTTAAGTAAAATGACCGGTAAAAAGATTAGTAAAGATGTTAGTGATAAAATAGTAGCGCGAGTAACAAATGGGAATGTTCCAGAAAATATTGATAAAATGTTTTAGTTATCTTGCAAAGATGAATAATTTGTGATAATCTATATTGTAGTAGAATAAAAGAGGTGCGTAATAAAGTGAACGAATTTTTAGAGAAACTATATAATTATGAATACTTTGGTACTTATTTAATGATTGCTATAATAGTATTATTATTGTTATTTATAATAATTTTGTTTTTTGGTAAAAAAGATCAAAAAAATCGGGAGATTGAAGCAACTAAAAAATTGCAACAAATAAATAATGAGAATGCTTTTAAAGAAGAGAGTACACCATCTGCAGTCAATATAAATAAACCGGTAGAAGAAATAGAAAAAATAGTAGTACCAACAATAGATATTATACCTCAAATGTATTTAGATCATCAAAATGATAATAATAATGATAATAATATAAATAATAGTGTTAATAATAATTTAAATACAAATACTAATATTAATCATAATGTAAATAATACAATCGAAAATTTAAATAATAATATAAATAACAATAGTACAAATAATACTATAGATAATAATATTAGTAGTGCTCCAATTGAAAGTATTAATTTAAATATTAATGAAAATGTGAGTACTCCTATAGAAAATATTGGTAATATTGAAGTTAATAAACAAGTAGAGAAACCAAGTATACCTGAAGAGGTATCTAATGAGGCACCTATATTAGAAAAAGTAGAAGAAAAACCTTTAGTGTTTAATGAACCAGATTATTCTTTCTTAAATCCAATTAAAGAAGAAAAAATTGAACCTCAAGAGTTAACAAGTGAAGTTGAAGTACCTAAATTTGATTTTGATGAAGTAGTAAATAGTATGCCTAAAGTAAAAAGTGCTCCACAACCATTTAGTTCTGTTTATGCTCCAGGCGTACCTAATTTAGATGATATTCCTCTTCCTGATGTTCCTTTACCAAATTCAGATGAAGAAGATATGGACTTTGAATTACCTACTTTAAAGAAAGATACTGAAGAAGTAGAATTACCTAATTTAAATGATTTTAATTTAGATGAAATATCTGGAGAAACATACAATATTAAATAGAAGAAACTGAAAAGTTCTTCTTTTTTCTTTATGTAAATAATTGTCTAGGAAGTGTTGAACTTCAGTATTTTATTATGTTAAAATGTTTATGGTGATAATAATGGCAAAGTATGATGCATCTTCTATAAAAATATTAGAGGGTTTAGAAGCAGTTAGAAAAAGACCAGGTATGTATATTGGCTCCACTGATAAAAGGGGATTACATCATTTAATTTGGGAAATTGTCGATAATTCTATCGATGAAGTAATAAATGGCTATGGTAATTATATTAAAATTGTATTACATAAAGATGGTAGTGTAACTATTGCTGATAATGGTCGAGGTATCCCTATTGGAATGCATGAAAGCGGTAAATCCACTCCAGAAGTTATTTTTACTATCTTACATGCTGGTGGTAAATTTGAAAGTGGTAATTATAAAGTTAGTGGTGGCTTACATGGTGTTGGAGCCTCTGTAGTTAATGCTTTAAGTACGAAAATGGATGTTATTATATACAATGAAAATAAAATATCTAATATTAGATTTATTAATGGTGGTGAAGTTGAAGTACCTCTTAAAACTATAGGTACAACTAATAAAACCGGGACAATTGTTACTTTTTGGCCTGATTATAATATTTTTAAAAACTGTAATTTTTCTTATACAACTATTTGTGAAAGAATGCAAGAAAGTGCTTTTTTAATACCAAATTTAACAATAGAGGTAATTGATGAAGATAATAATAAAAATGTTAAATATCATTATGAACAAGGTTTAACTAATTTTATTGAATATATGAATGAAGATAAAAATACTTTGCATAAAGTATTAAATTTTACTGGTAATAAAAATAATATTGAAGTAAATATTGCTATGCAATATACAGATACTTATAATGAAAATATTTTATCATTTGTTAATAATGTAAAAACTAGTGATGGTGGTACTCATGAAGTTGGTTTTAAAACCGGTATTACTAAAGCATTTAATGATTATGTAAAAGCTAATAATTTATTTAAAGGTAAAGATAATACTTTTGATGGCTCTGATGTTAGAGAGGGGTTAAGTGTAGTTATTAATTTAAAAATACCTGAAGATAAATTACAATTTGAAGGTCAAACTAAAGGTAAATTAGGAACTCCAGAAGCTAGAAGTATTACTGAAAGTATAACTTATGAAAACATTAAATTTTTCTTAGAAGAAAATAAAGAAATTGCTCTTAATATTGTAGATAAAGCTTCTAAAAGTAAAGTTGCTAGGGAAGCTGCTAGAAAAGCAAGGGAAGATGCTCGTAATGGTAAAGGAAAAAATAAAATTGAAAAGAATTTATCTGGTAAATTAGCTCCTGCAACTACTAAAAATGGTAAAATTAATGAATTATTTTTAGTTGAGGGGGATTCAGCTGGTGGTTCTGCTAAAAGTGGTCGTGATCGAAAGTTCCAAGCCATCTTACCACTTAGAGGTAAAGTTATTAATGCTGAAAAGACTAATGTTGCTGAAATTTTAAAGAATGAAGAAATAAATACGATTATTCATACTATCGGTGCCGGTTTAGGTAGTGATTTTATTGTTGAAGATTCCAATTATGATAAAGTTATTATTATGACTGATGCCGATGTTGATGGCTCTCATATTCAAATATTATTACTAACATTTTTTTATCGTTTTATGCGTCCTTTAATTGAAGCTGGTAAACTTTATATAGCTAAACCACCTTTATATAAGATAGATTATGGTAAAAAACATTTTTATGCTTATTCTGATGAAGAAAGATTTAAAATAGTTAAAGAAAATACTGGTAAACCAGAAATATCTAGAAATAAAGGTTTAGGAGAAATGAATGCTGATGAATTATGGGATACCACTATGAATCCTGAGACACGTAGTTTAATCAGAGTTAACATTTATGATGCTTCTTTAGCAGAAAAAAGAGTTAATGTTTTAATGGGAGATAAGGTTGAACCTCGAAAAGAATGGATTGAAGAAAATATCGAATTTACAATGGAAGATAACTATCGGGTAGAAGGTTAATTTAGGTGAGAATATGCAAGAAATATTAAAAAAAATAGAAGATTATGCTTTAGAAGAAATCATGGGTGAAAGGTTTGCCTCTTATGCTAAAGAAATAATTCAAGATCGCGCTATTCCTGATGTTAGAGATGGTTTAAAGCCGGTACAAAGAAGAATTTTATATGCCATGTTTAAAGCTGGAAATACTTATGATAAAAAGTATTTAAAAAGTGCTGCCACTGTTGGAGATGTTTTAGGTAAATACCATCCTCATGGTGATTCTTCAGTATATGATGCTATGGTTAGAATGAGTCAATGGTGGAAACAAAATGCCATTTTAATTGACATGAAGGGTAATAATGGTTCCATGGATGGTGATGGAGCAGCGGCTTATCGTTATACAGAAGCCAGACTTTCTAAAATTAGTAATGAATTATTAAGTGATTTAGAAAAAGATACTGTTAATTGGGCACCCAACTTTGATGATCGTCTTTTAGAACCAACCGTATTACCAGCTAAGTTTCCTAATCTTTTAGTAAATGGTACTATGGGTATTTCGGCTGGATATGCTACCAATATTCCTCCTCATAATTTAGGAGAAATAATTGATGCTACCATTAAAAGAATTGATTCTCCTAATTGTCATTTAGATTCAATATTAGAAATAGTTAAAGGTCCTGATTTTCCAACTGGTGGTATAGCTTTAGGTATTGATGGTATTAAAGAAGCTTTTAAAACTGGAAAAGGAAGAATAGTAGTTAAATCTAAATATAGTATAGTTAAAGAAAAAGGTAAAGAAAAAATTGTTATTACTGAAATTCCTTTTGATGTTAATAAAGCTTTACTGGTTAATAAAATAGATAGTATTAGAATTGATAAAAAAATAGATGGCATGGCTGAAGTTCGTGATGAATCTGACCGTGAAGGTTTAAGAATTGTTATTGATTTAAAAAGTGGTGCTAATAAAGATTTAATATTAAATTATTTATTAAAGAATACTGATTTACAAATATCTTATAGTTATAATATGGTAGCTATAGTAAATAGAGCTCCAAGAACTTTAGGTATTTTAGAAATATTAGATGCTTATATAGCCCATCAAAAAGAAGTTATTACTAATAGATGTAAATTTGATTTAAAAGTTAAAGAAGCTAGATTACATATAGTTGAAGGTTTAATTAAATGTATTTCTATACTAGATGAAGTTATTAAAGTCATTAGAAAAAGCAAAAATAAGATGGATGCTAAAAATAATTTAGTAAAAGAATTTGCTTTTTCATTAGAACAAAGCGAAGCTATTGTTAATTTACAATTATATCGTTTAACTAATACGGATGTTGTTGAATTAGAAGAAGAAATGGCTAATTTGAAAAAATTAATTGAGGGATTAAAAGCCATATTAAATGATGAAGAAGCTTTAAAATATGTGATGAAGAAAGAATTAAAAATAATTAAGAAAGAATATGCTACTCCTAGAAAAACAGAAATAAAAGATGAAATAGAAGATATTAAGATTGATGTTAATAGTATGATTACTAAAGAAAATACTTTAGTAGTAGTTACTAATGAAGGTTATGTAAAAAGAGTAGGTACGAAGTCTTATGCTGCTAGTGAAGAAGAAACTTTATTAAAACCTGGAGATTATGTTACTAATTTATTTGAAACTACTACTTTAGATAATTTAGTATTATTTACTAATTTAGGTAATTATTTATTTATTCCTGTCCATAAGATTTTTGAAGCCAAATGGAAAGAATTAGGTAAACATGTTAGTAATTTAGTACCATTACAAGAACAAGAAAGAATAATTAAAGCTTTTATCTTGGAAAATAATAAAGATTTAACATTATTTACTAAGTTAGGTATGGTTAAACAAATAAGTATGAATGATTTAATTGTAAGTCGTTATAGTAAAACTATGACTGCCATTAAATTAAAAGATAATGATGAATTAATAAATGTTGCTATTAGTAATAAAGATACTATTATTGTAACTAAGAATGGTTATTATTTAAGATATCAAACTAATGAAATACCTTTAGTGGGTTTAAAAGCATCGGGTGTTAAAGGAATCAATTTAGTAAATGATGAAGTCATTTATGGTACTACTTTTGATGATGTTGAATATTTAAATGTTTATACTAATCATAATACTGCTAAGAGAATTAAAATTGGTGATTTAAAAGAAATATCTCGAGCTAAAAAAGGTAATATGTTAATTAAGAAAAATAAAACTGTTGATTATTTTATCTTATATGCTAATGTTTCTAATTCTAAAGATATTATTATAATTAAGAGTGATAATGATATTAAAGAAGTAAAAAATAGTGATATTCCTATTATGGATTTACAAAGTAATGGTAGTAGTTTAGGTAGAATTCATATATCGAAAATAGATTTAAAATATTTAGTAGCAACAATTATGAAAAAAGATGAAGTTAAAGAAGAGAAAAAGAATACTATGGAAAAACAAACTTTAGAAGATTTTACTAAAGACTTTAAATTATAATAAAATAAATATTTATTCATAAAATTTAGTAGGTGAATTATATGAGTAAAAAAGAAGAATTTAAAGAATTTATGCGTAATAAACCCGAATTAATTGATTATATTAAAAATAAAGAAATGACATTACAATCTTTCTATGAATTGTATGATGTTTATGGTGAAGATAATGCTATATGGGATAAATATGATCGAAATAATATTATAAATCCTTCTAAGATAACTAATATTATGAAAAATATTAATTTAGATGAAATTCAGAAACATGTTAATACAGCTCAAAAAGCTTTAGGAATAGTTGAAGATTTAACTACTAAGGGAACTAGTAATGCTGTCAATAATATTAAAGGTCCTCTTACAAGTCGTCCTTTAAATAAATTCTTTGAGGATTAAGATGGAATATTATTTACAAAATAAGTTATTAGAAGATAAGAAATTTAAAAAATATTTAGATGAAAATAGTTATTATATTAAATATTTAAATAGAGATCCGGAAGCTTATAAAATATTTATGAAAGAAATGAAAGAAAAATATAAAGAAAGAACTACTGATAAAATAAATGATGCTATTAATACTATAGATATTGTAAGTAGTATTATAGATACATTAAAATAATAGTTCTTTTTTAATTAAAAAAAAGGAAATGAAAGAAAAAAATCGTATATATATAGTGAAAGGAGGTATTTATGTTAGTTAAAGATTCTTATTCTTTTAATTCTCTTTTAGATGATTTAACATTTAAAAATGTTTTTAGTAATAGTCATCTTTTAAAATGGTTTATTAATAATTTTATGCGTTATCTTAACCTTAGGGTTAGATGTTATGACTCCCAAGTTATTTCTCAATATTATATTAAACCTCATAATAAAAAATATAAATTATATTATTCAGATTTAGTAGCTATTTTAGATAATGAGAATATTATTTGTTTAGAATGTTATAAGAATAGTTTTTCAGTTGAAGAATGCAATAAAAGTTTATCTTATGTTTGTAGAATTTATGCTAATCAATTATATAATAAAAATGAAAAAAGAAGTTATAAAAATGTTAGTAAAGTTATTGGTATTAATATTATGCATGGTAATTATAATAGAGATAGTAAAAATTTAGTATCTAAATATAAGATTCAAAATAACCTGAGTCATAAAGATTTAACTAATAATGGTATTGAAATCTATAATATCAATCTTGATTTATTAAAAGAGATACCTTATACTTTAGATGAAGATGAATTTATCACTATTTTAAGAATTATTAATGCTAAAACATTAAATGAAATGGAATATTATGTGAAAAAGAAAGGAGTAAGGGAAATGAATGAAGTTTTAGAATATGTTCGTAGATGGAATGAAGAAAGTATGGAACATAACTTTGAAGATTATATCCAAGATCGAATTAGAGAATCTAATATTGAAATACGTGAAGAAGATCAAATTAAGTATGCTAAAGGAATGTTAAAAAAGAATTATCCGATATCAGATATTCAAGAAATAACTGGATTAGCATTATCTGAAATTAAATCATTACAAAAGAAGTTATAGCCTACACTAAATTATTAAATAATACTTATATTATAATAGGGTGTTAAAATTGGTAAGTTTTTATATTCATTCATCTATTTATGTACAAGTATTACTAGCAACTTTAATGACATTTGGAATTACAGCAATTGGAGCATCTTTAGTATTTGGATTTAAAAAAGTAAATGGAACTTTATTAGATGCAATGTTAGGATTATCAGCAGGAGTTATGATCTCAGCATCTTTTTGGTCTTTATTAAATCCCGCGATTGATGAAGCTAATAACTTGGGAATGACTTCATGGTTAATAGTATCTTTAGGATTTTTTATAGGTTGTGTTTTTTTAATTATTAGTGATTATGTAGTTGATAGAGTGTTAACTAAAAGAAAAAGTGCAAATATTCAAGGAATGAAAAGAAGTGTTATGTTAATGTTTTCTATAACTTTACATAATATTCCTGAAGGTTTAGCAATTGGCGTTGCTTTTGGGAGTTTGAAATCAGGCAATACTACTTTATTAGCAGCATCAATGTTGGCTTTAGGAGTGGGAATTCAAAATTTTCCTGAGGGCAGTGCAATTAGCCTACCTCTACGGCGTGAAGGACTATCCCGTTTTAAATCTTTTATGTATGGAGCTTTAAGTGGCTTAGTTGAACCTTTGGCAGGATTAATTGGTTGTATTTTAGTTATTTATGTTCAAAATATTTTACCATTCTTTTTATCCTTTGCAGCTGGTGCTATGATATATGTTGCTGTAAGTGAATTAATTCCAGAAAGTCAAAATAATGGCAAAAAAAATTTAATTAGTTTTTTTACTATTTTAGGTTTTATGATAATGATGATGTTAGATGTCGCCTTTAGTTAGTAAAATAACTAATTTTTTCTTGTATTATTATTTTTATTATTCTAAAATTATAGTAGGTGACTTGCTATGGATGAAAAAGGATTTACCTTATTAGAATTAATTGCCACTATTACGATATTATCTTTAATTATGTTAATCGCAGTACCTAGTGTTAATAATGTTAATTTAGCTATTAGAAAGAAAAATAGAGAGAATAGTATTAAAAATATTGAAATTGCGGCATCTAAATATGCTTTTGATACCAATGAAACTTTAATATTTGTAGATAAACTAATAACTGAAGGTTATATTGAAGGAGATAATGATGGTAATATATTAGATGCTGTTAATAATGAAAGATTAAATTGTTATGTAGTAGAAATGACTAAAGAAAATGATTATTATACAGCTAAATTTTTAGATGATAAAAATTATGATAATGATGGGGTATGTGATTTAGATAAGTTAAAAGAATTAAATGAAGAGGTAAGTATTGAAGTATTAAATAATGGATTAAAAGTTAATGATAGCGAATGGGTTAAAGGAGATATTTCACTTAGAGTTTATAGCAATAGTGTCAATATTGATTGTAATAATCATAAATGTTTATGGACTAGTTCTAGTGGAGCTTATCAAGAAGGAGTAAGTGAAATTGATTTAAATAATATAAATGGTTTATTAGAGACTAGATATAATTTTCAAATGACAATTGTAAATGAAGAAGATAATATTAAAAGATATAATGCATCAGTAGAATTAAAAATAGATAATGAAAAACCAACAATATATGAAAAAGAAATTAAAGTAACTGATAAATTTATTAATACTGATACTAAAACTGTGGAAATAGTGGCCTCTGATGGTAAAGGTTCAGGTATAAGTGGTTATTATTTGGGTATTAATACTAATAGTTGTTATAATGAAGATTTAGAATATCAAAGTAGTAATATATTTGTAGTAGATACAGCTGGAGATTATTTAATTTGTGTTAAAGATAGTGTAGGTAATATTAGTAGTCTTAATAATTTTCAACTTAACAATTTTAATTAATATCTTAGTCAAAATAAAATCTTATAATTGACATTAAATCATAATTATTGTAAGATTATTTTAGAGGATAGAGGTGTAAGGTTTTTTATGAAAACTTTTAAAGAAAAAAATGGATTTACATTAATCGAATTATTAGCAGTTATAGTAGTACTTGCAATTGTTATGGTTATGGCCACTACAACTGTTTTACCTTTTTTATCAAAATCAAGATATAATGCCTTTGCCATAGAAGTAAATGCTGCTAAAGATGCAGCTTCTCAAGTAATGTCATTAGTATCAATTGGATCACTAACTAAAGAAGATTTAGACAAGTTAGGAGCGGGTAACTATTCTTCATCAGGTGGTACAACTTGTTTTTCTCTTGAAGCTTTAGTTAAATTAGGGCCACTTCAAAAAGATATCAAAGATGTTAGTTCTGGTGGTAAATATGCTGGAAAAGTTGAAGTATCAACTGAAGAAGGAAGCAGAGCTTATAAATATAAAGTTACAATGCATAGTGATTCTTTATATGTAAATGGTGCTGAAGGAACTATATCTGGAGATGACTATGGTACTGAAGAAAAGTCAATTATGAAAGATTATAAATCAAGTGTTAGTGATGTCACTTGGACATGTGAAAGTTAGATAATATGAAGAAGAATGGATTTACATTAATTGAATTATTAGCAGTTATTGTAGTTTTAGCAGTCGTTATGGTTATGGCTACAACAACTGTTTTACCTTATATGTCTACAGCTCGAGAAGATGCTTTTAGATTAGAAGCTAGTGAAGCAGTTAATTCAGCATCAGATGTTTTGAATTTATATAATTTAGGAGAAGTAAAAATAACTGATACTGATAAATCAAATAAAAAAGCATGTATGAATACTACAGATAAAAAAGCATGTTTTACTATTGAATATTTAATAGATACTGGTAATTATAAAGCTGAAAAGAAAACTTTTAGTGGTAAGATAGAGATTAACTTAGCAGATAAATCAAATCCAGCATTTACTTTATATTTTAAAAAGAATGATGAATTTAAATTAATAAATCAAACTGCTAGAGATTTTTCAAATAATGGTTTATTGTCAACAGATGAATGGCAAGAGTCTTATGCACAATGTGATTGTACAAGTGAATAATATTAGTTTTTAAACAATAATTGTTTAGAAACTTTTTTTAATTTTACATAAATATATAGTTAGCACTATATATTTTTTTTGAAAATTCTTGACTCCGGGGGGGGTATTATATAATAAAGATAATAGATGATAAAGGGAGTCTAAGAGATG
>CANQFH010000028.1 GCA_947598425.1 uncultured Bacilli bacterium
GAAGTAGAAAAAAGAGTTTTAGATTATGCTAAAGAAAAAAATATTGATTGTGAATTATGTCATAATTTAGAAAATAGTATGGAATTAATTAAAAAAGAAGCCCAAGAAAATGAATGTGTTTTATTATCACCAGCTAGTGCATCATGGGATCAATATGACAAATTCGAAACAAGAGGCGAAGAATTTAAGAATTTAGTTGATAAATTATTTAATTAAAGGTATAATTGATATAGAGTAGTAAAAGGGGCAAGATACTATGAATAATGAAAATAATGATAATTTAGGAAATAACTTAGGAAGTGTTGGTCCAAATCCAAGTGTTACGCCGACACCAATACCTAATCCCGGTAATGAGATGGTACCTCCAACACCGAGTGTAAATTCCAATCCAATGGCAGGTCCTAGTCCTAGCCCAATACCTAATCCAGTTGGTATGGGGCCACAACCAGAGACTTTAAATAATAATAATGTTAATAATTCTAATTTGGGAATTGGTTTAGATTTAAATAATAATTTAGGAAGTTTAAATAATAATTCGCAAATGAATTTAAATGCACAAGGTATTCCTAATCCTGAACCAGCTTTTACAAATCCTTCTAATATTGCTCCATCAATGCCAGGATTTGAAAGCTCAAGTCAAATAGGAATGACTCCACCAATATCATTTGAACCAGAAAAACAACCTAAAAAGAAGACCAATAAAACAACATTTATTATTGCCGTTATTGCCGTTTTAGCCATAGTGGGATTTGGAGTTTATTATGTATTAAATTATACTAATTTATTAAATAATCAAAAAGCAAAAGTAACAATCGCTATGAAAGAAAATGTTACGGTTAATTTAGGTGATGATTTATCTAAATTAACAATTGATACTTTTGCTACTATAACAGGAACACAACCAAGTAATTGTAGTGTTGATTATAGTAATGTTGATTTAAATAATGCTGGAGAATATGATATTACAGTAAAATGTGGTGAAATGAGTAAAACTGGTAAATTAACAATTGTCGATAATACAACTTTAACAGTTAAAACAAAGACAGTATATAAGAGTCCTAGTGAGGTTTTAATACCTAGTGAATTTGCCTATGAATATGATCCTGATTTAACTTTTGAATTTTCTGATCCAACTGTAGCCAATAGTTATTTAAATAATACTTCTGGTACTTATACAGTTAGTTTAAAAGTTAGAAGTTCTAATGGTAAAACAACAACAGTTGATGGTAAATTAGTAATGATACCAAATCCAATCAAGGGTTATGTTGTCTGTACATCTAATCCTCAAAATGATAGTGAAAATACTTATTCAATGATTGAAAAGTTAAACTTTGGTATTTCTAATAATGATACTGAAAATAATGTTTATGGTGGTGTTGCCAATAGAATATATACTTTAACATTTAGTGATGAAACAGCTTATAATAATAAAGTAGCAACATATAAAACTAGTCAAAATTTAAATATTGAAGGTATTAATGGTGGTGATGTTACATTTGATGATAGTTCAAAAACAATTACTATTAATCAAGAATTAACTAATGATGATATATTGGATAATTATGGTGAAAACATCACTACTTATGTAAGTATTAGAAACTACTGTAGAGATACTTTAGGTTATAGTTTTAATTATGAACAAGCAGGAGTACAAGAAAATAGTGAAGGCTAAAAAATAGCCTTTTTATTTGTCTTTATAAGTGATAAAATAAAACCAGGTGAAAAAGATGATTTATTTAGATTATAGTGCTACAACTCCAGTTAATAAGGAAGTATTAGATAGTTATGTAACTGCTAATTTGGAATTTGTAGGTAATGCTAATTCCATGCATGAATTAGGATTAAAAATAACTAAACTTATTAATAGTGCTACTAAACAAATAGCGGACATTCTTCATGTTAAAGAACAAGAAATTATTTATACTAGTGGTTCTAGTGAAGCTAATAATTTAGCAATTAAAGGATTATGTTATAAATATCAAAATAGAGGTAAACATATTATAACTACTAATTTTGAACATTCTTCTATTAATGAGACTTTAGAATTTTTAAAAAATAATGGTTATGAAATATCTTATGTTGATTGTGATAACAATGGTATTGTTAAACTAGATTCCCTAAAAAAATTAATTAGGGATGATACGATTTTAGTAATAGTAACGTCAGTAAATAGTGAAATAGGTATTGTTGAACCCATTGAAGAAATAGGTAAGTTTTTAAAAGATTACCCTAAATGTTTTTTTATGAGTGATTTAACTCAAAGTATTGGTAAAATTAACATTAATTTAGATAATGTAGATTTAGCAACATTTTCAGCTCATAAAATATATGGTTTAAAAGGTATTGGATGTCTTGTAAAAAAAGAAAAAGTTTTATTAGAACCCCTTATTCATGGTGGAAAATCTACTACTAGATATCGAAGTGGTACTCCAGCTCATCCATTAATTGTATCTTTAGCTAAAGCATTAAGATTAGCAATAGAAAATCTTGATGAAAAATATAATCATGTTTTAAAATTAAATACATATTTAAAAGAAAAATTAAATAGTTATCAAGATGTTTATATAAATAGTAATTCATGTTGTGTTCCTCATATTTTAAATGTAAGTATTATAGGCATTAAAAGTGAAACATTTATGCATGCTTTGGAAAAAGAAAATATTTTTATATCAACTAAAACTGCATGTAATGATGATAATACAATGAGTATGGCTGTATATAATTTAACTCATGACAAAGATAAAAGTCTCTCGTCAATAAGAATCAGTATATCTTATTTAACAACAAAAGAAGAAATTGATAATTTTTTAAAGGCCTTTGATAAATGCTATCATGAATTAAAACTTATTTAAAAATTTAACTTTTAATAAAAATAAAACAACCTTATTGAATTTATAGGTTGTTTTATTAATGCAAGTATTAATTAAAGTAATAATTAAGCAGCAGCGGCAGCAGGTCCAGTAGGTCCTGTTGGTCCAGTCGCACCTTCAGGTCCAGTAGGTCCTGTTGGTCCAGTCACGCCTTCAGGTCCGGTAGGTCCTGTTGGCCCAGTTACACCTTCAGGTCCAGTAGGGCCAGTTATACCTTGAGGTCCAGTCGGACCAACTTCTCCTTGAATACCTGTAGGTCCTTGAGGTCCAGTTGGACCTTGTGGAATAGTTAAGTTTAAGATATAGTTAGGTGCAACACCAGTTATACTTGCTGCAGCCATACTACCAGGAAGCCCAGTAGTTACAGTACCAATTGTTAATGTCATATTACCTGGAACAACGGTATTTTGATAAGCGCAACAGCAACAACTTTGGTGATGACATTCATTATATTTTTGAATTATGCATCTCGCTCTCTCAACGTTATTCATTTTTCCCTCCCCATTAATAAGTTATGTCCTTCAATCTTTTTAGTAAAGTTAAAACGACTAGATAAAATAGCAAATTTTAAATTTTAGCATAAATTATTTTAGGTGATATTTTGAAAAATTATAAAGTTTGTGTATATGCAATTAGTAAAAATGAAGAAAAATTTGTTAAAAGATGGTATGATTCAATGAAAGAAGCTGATAAGATTATTGTTCTGGATACTGGAAGTACAGATAATACAGTATCTTTATTAAAAGAATTAGGAGTCGAAGTTCATGAAAAAATCATTGATCCTTTTCGATTTGATGTAGCTCGTAATCTTTCATTAGAGTTAATTCCTGAAGATTATACTATTTGTGTTTGTACTGATTTAGATGAAGTTTTTGAAAAAGGTTGGAAAGAGAAGTTATTACAAATTTGGAATGATGATATTAATAGAGTTAAATATACTTATAATTGGTCATTTGATGAATATAATCAACCTGCGACTACCTTTTTAGCAAATAAAATACATAAAAGAAGTGATTATGTATGGAAACATCCAGTTCATGAAGTCTTAGAATGTCAAACTGAAGAAAAAGAAATAATATGTAAAGAGATCGTAATTAATCATTATCCTGATAAAAATAAATCACGATCTAATTATTTACCTTTACTTGAATTAAGTGTTAAAGAAGATCCCCTAGATGATCGTAATATGCATTATTTAGGTAGAGAGTACATGTATTATAAAAAATGGGATGAATGTATTGCTACTTTAAAGAAACATTTAAGTTTAGAAACCGCTACTTGGAAAGATGAAAGGGCAGCTTCAATGCGTTATATAGCTAGATGTTATAAGGCTAAAAATGACCTGGATACTGCAGTTGAGTGTTATTTAGATGCTATCGAAGAAGCTCCTTATTTACGGGAGGCATATGTTGAATTAGCGTATTTATATTATGAGAAAGAAGACTATCCCACAACATATCATTATTTAAAAAAAGCTCTAGATATAACTAAAAAGAGTGATTCTTATATTAATGAAGAATTTGCATGGAATAGTTTTATATATGATTTAATTGGCTTTTGTGCTTTTAAATTAGGTTATTATCATGAAGCCGTAGATTACACTAAAAAAGCCTTAGATATGGATAAAAATAATCTAAGACTCCAAATGAATTTAGAAATTATGGAAAATTATCTAAAAGTAATTTAAATTAATCATGTAATAATACAGCATGAATAACAAGTCTATCACTATCACCAGAACAAGTAGATAAAGTTAAGATTTTATCTTTATTAGATACAGGAGTATTAAATTCATAAATAGAACGATCAGTAACCATATCTAAATATTCTTGAAATTTTTCATCACTACTAAAATTAGCTATTAAATAATCATTAGTATTTGGTACGACATAGATTGAGAATATTTGCCAATTTAACTTTTCATATAAAGTATCAAACTCAATTATTTGATTTTCACTCTTTTTATACCAATTAGCATATTTAGTTTTATATAATGTTCCAAACATAACACCACTATAATACATATTATGACCAAAAATAATTGTATTTTTACTTAATTCTTCAGGGTTAGCACGATAATCCATATATATCCAACCACTAGCGTCTTTTTGATTTTTAAAATTCTTTTTTAAATAGTAATCATTATCTTCAGCTTGAACTACAGGGTAATCAACATTTGTATTATTTACTTTTAACCATCCCACGGTATCAGGATTAATCTCTAATAAGGCTTGCATTTCATCTCTAATTACTAACTCTTCTTTTATGGGTTCTTCCGGATTTTCCGGTGGATTTTCTGGTAATTTTGGCTCACTATCTTTATTATCTTGATATTCTGCTAAAACATTATTAATATCTTCTTGAATTTTTTCTACTTTTTGCATAGAAGTATAATTAGAATAAAATACATAAGTAACTAAAGAGCTCACAATAAATAAAGAAATAAATATACAAGTTTTAATTGTATTTAAATGGATTTGACTAATTAAATTATCTTGTAAATAATCTTTACTATAATCTATTTTAAATTGAATGTTATTTATTTTAGCATTCTTTTTATTTAGTTTTTTTAAATATTCAATTAATTCAATATTATTGATATTTTCTTCGATGATTATTTTGATATTTTTAATTTTATTTTTTTCTAATATATCTAAAATATTTTCAATATCATTTTTATTTAGTTTATTAATATAAATTACTTTTAAATAACGATTGATATTAATAAAAGATTTAAAGTCTTCTTCATCTTCTTTACTTAAAGGAAGAGTAAGATATATGATAGTTTTATAATATAAAGAAGAAAAGTTTTCTAAATTATTTTCTTCCATAAAATTACTTAAAAATAATATTTCATTTCGACTATTAACAGTAATATTTTCTTTATCTAACATTTCTAATAAGAATGTTGGAATATTATATAAAGATACAAAATTAATACATTTAGTATTTATTATTTCTTTAGCAATACTATAAGTTAAAATATCCTCTTCGAGTAAATATAAATTATTAAGATTATCGATATTTTTAATAGCTTGTAATATTAATGGAGCAATACTATTTTCTTTAATTATTAAAGTATTAATATGGGCATCAATGATTAATTCTTTAAGAAAAGTTTGGACTAATTTTAAGTTAGTTAGAATATATTCATCACTAAATACTAATTCATTTTGACTAATAACATTGGTATTAATTAAGTTTTTTTGATCTGTATTTAATTTTCTTTTTTTTTGGACAAATAATTTATTATCTTGAATTTGAAAAATTATCTTAATCATTTATGTCTACTCCTTATATTAATATGATAACACAATTTGACATAATTTAATAAAGAAATTTTAAAAAAATGTAGTTTTTTGTATTTTTATGATATAATGTTGACATAATAAAGAGTAGGAGAGGATAAAAAGTGAAAAAAGTATTGAGTTTATTAAGTGTAATGGTGATGGCTATTTTATTAGTACCTATGGTACCAAAAGCAGCGACAGGAATTGTACCAAATTGTGGTAATAAAGATGATCAAGGAAATGTTACTTGTACAATAGTATACAATATCACAAGTTCTTCAGGACTATCTAATTTGACAGTTACTTTAACAGAAGAAGGTGGCGCTGATATTACATCAATAGTTGATGCTGATGATTCTGAATGGTCTGTTGGCAGTAAGACTGAAGCTACTGCAGGTGTTTGGACAGTTAATTTAGTATCACCTGGTGTTAGTGGTGAAGGAAATTTATTTAAATTTACTTATAAAGCAAGTGGTTCAACTGATTGTAAAATAAGAGTAGCATTAAATAATGAAACTGCTACAATTACTCCAAATGATACTCCAACTGATAATAAACAAACTGGAGCAACATTACCTTATATAGCTTTAGGAGCAGTTGTAATCTTAGCTACTGGAGCATACTTAGCTACAAGAAACAAAGCTAAAATGTATAAAATTTAATTAATTTAGAAACTTTTTATAGCCTTTTTGTTTGAAAGGCTATTTTTTTATGGTATAATCTTTTACAGGTGAGTGAAGTATGCTTAGTGAACAAGAACAAGTTAGAAGAGAAAAATTAAATAAGATTAGAGAAGTATGTAATCCTTATCCTGATCGTTATGAAAAAACTCATGAATTAAAAGATGCTAAAAATCTAGCTGATGGTACTAAAGATGTTAGAATAGCTGGAAGAATTGTTTTTGCAAGAAAAATGGGTAAATTATCTTTTGTGAAAATAAGAGATATTGAAGGAGATATGCAACTAGAATTTAAAATAGATGAAGTGGGCGAGGAAAAATATGATTTTTTCAAAAAATTAATAGATGTTGGAGATTTTATTGGAGCTTGTGGAGAAATATTTACTACTCAAACAGGTGAAAAAACTTTAAGAGTTCATACTTTTGAATTTTTAGGTAAAGCTTTAAAACCTCTTCCTGAAAAATTCCATGGCTTAACTGATATTGAAACTAAATATCGGGAACGTTATGTGGATTTAATTATGAATGAAGATACTAGAAAAGTATTTATTGGTAGAAGTAAATTATATCATTATTTACATCAATTTTTAGGAGAAAATAATTTTTTAGAAGTAGAAACACCAATACTTCAAACTGCAGTATGTGGTGCGAGTGCTCGTCCTTTTTATACCCATCATAATGCCTTAGATTTAGATTGTAATTTAAGAATAGCTCCAGAGACTTACTTAAAACAATGTATTGCTGGAGGATTTTCTCGAGTATATGAAGTTAGTAAATGTTTTCGTAATGAAGGAATGGATACTGAACATTTACAAGAATTTACTCAAGTAGAATGGTATGTATCTTATTGGAATTTTGAAGATAATATTAAATTTTATCAAAAATTTATTAGAGGTTTATTAACAGAATTAACTGGTGGTACTACAATTGAATATCAAGGACATGTATTAGATTTTGGTACCGATAATTGGAAAAGAATTAACTATGTTGAAGAAATGACTAAAATATTGGGATTTGATTTTATAAATATAGAAGATTCTCAAAAATTAAAAGATAAAATAGTTTCTAAAGGTTTATTTACTTATGAAGATTTAGAAGAATACAAATCTTTAAGTCAAATTATTGATTTTGCTTATAAGAGGTTAATTAGAGCTAATATTATTGAACCTACTATCATTTATAATTATCCCGCAGTATTAATCCCACTTGCTAGAAGAAATGATCAAAATAATAAAGTAATTGATGTTTTCCAAGTATTAGTATGTGGTACAGAATTATGTAAAGCTTATAGTGAGCTTGTTAATCCAATTGTTCAAAGAGAAACTTTTGCTGATCAATTAAAAGCTAAAGAACAAGGGGATGAAGAGACAATGGAAATGGATGAAACATTCTTAGGAGCTATGGAACAAGGAATGCCACCAATCTCTGGATTAGGTTTTGGTATTGATCGTTTACTAATGATTATTTATAATGTTCCATCAGTAAGAGATGTTGTATTATTCCCATTAATGAAACCTAATGATAAATAAAACTATGTGAAAAGACTGTAAAATGTCTTTTTTTTTATTTTTGATAGTGTTATAATCAATGTTAGGAGGTAGAAAGATGACATTAGTACAAATTATTGCGATTGTTATTGCATTAGTTTTAGTAGCTTTAGCAGGATTTTTCATTATGCGTAAGAGTCAAAAGAATACATTAGTTAAATGGATTATTTTATTAATTGTTTTTGCTATTGTTTTAACTTGGATTTTACCATATGGATATTATGATGGAGCTACTTATTATGAATATGGAATGAGTAGAACTGGATTTACTCATATACCTAATATTTTATATAATTTAATGTATATGGAAGGAGATCGAATTATCTACTTACTTAGTTTAGGTGCTTTCTATGGTGTTTTATCTAAGGCTAGAGGCTATAAAAAATTAGTAGGTAATTTAGCAAAATTCTTCAAAGGAAAGGAATATTTATTAGTAGCAATATCTACTATATTATTTACAGTGTTATCAGCATTCTTAAGTCAAACATTAATAGTATTATTATTTGTTCCTTTTGTAATCTCTATTATGAGAGAGATGAAGTTAGATAAAATAACTGCTTTTGTAGCAACATTTGGAGCTATTTTAGTTGGAACTATGGGTACTATTTTTGGTGGAGATGGTTTCTACTGGTTTAATAATTATGTAAGTGTTACTGCAAGTACTGGTATGGTTTATCGTATTATAATCTTAGCAGTTACATTCTTATTATTTAACTTCTTTACATTTATGCATTTAAGAAAAGTTTTAAAGGATAATAATAGTGAAGAAGTAATTGAAGATCCATTTGAAGGAGAAAAATTAGAAAAGAAAGCTTATGCTTGGCCAACTGCTATAGTTTTAGGTTTATTATTTATCATTAGTATTTTAGCTTATGTTGATTGGAGTGGAACATTTGGTATTACTATTTTTGATACATTCCATCAAAATATAATAGACTTTAAAATATTTGGTTTTGATATCTTTAATCAATTACTAGGAGCAAATAGTCAATTATCAAAAGCTTTTGGTTATTGGAATTTATTCCAAGCATCTATTTTATTAATAGTTTTATCATTAATATTAGCTTTAATAAATTTAGTTAAACCAAATGATATTATTGATGGTTTTGCTGAAGGTATGAAAAAGATTAGTAAGCCATTACTTCTAGTTTTAGGAGCTTATATGGTTATGTTAATAGCCTATATGAGTCCATTTATTCCAACATTTACTAATGCAATTGCTACTCATATTAAGTCATTTAATCCATATTTCACATCATTCATAGCTCTTATATCAAATATATTCCATGTTGATTTTGGATTTACTGGTTATATAGTAGCACCTTACTTTACAGTAACATACGCTGAATATGTCGATATAATTCATACCATCTTTACATCAACATATGGTTTAGTAGGATTCTTTGCTCCAACTAGTGCTGTATTATTAATTGGTTTATCTTACTTAAAACTAGATTACAAAAAATGGTTAAAATATATCTGGATGTTCTTAGTCGCATTATTAGTTTTATTATTAATATTATTTACAATATTAACTTATATTTAAATTTAAAGATGACTCTTCGGAGTCGTTTTTATTTGCTAAAATTTAATATTATTCCTAGATATATATAATTAATTAAAGTATTAGTGCCACCATAAGATAAGAAAGTTAAAGGAATCCCCATAATTGGTAATAATCCTAAATTCATGCCAATATTATATATTTCAGTAAATAATAATATACCTAAATAAGTATATATAAATAATTTATATTTACTATTAGAAGTTTTAGTAGTTTTATAGATTAAAGTAAAGTTAAATATTAATAATAAAATAAGAATTAAAATGCCACATGATAAACCAAAATTACCAATAGAGTAGGCAAAAAAGAAATCAGAGGGAGCTTCAGGAATATATAAAAATATTTTATTAATATTAAATTTAAATATATTAGTAGCACCAATATTAATAAGGGCATTTTCTATTTGATAACCATTACCTAAATTAATTAATCGATCCATCCGATAAAAAATAGAAGTACCTAAAGTATTTATTAATATTTCAGGATTATAAAAATAAAGAATTAAAAATAAAGTAATAAAAATAGTTATAATAATTCCAAAAGAAATATACCACCATTTATTTAATTTTAAATAAATAATAACCACTAATAAGATAATTAAATAATTAATAATTGCTCCTGTATCGGGTTCTAAGAAAACTAAGATAGAAGGTATTAAAGTAATAATAACTAGTTTAATTATAATATATAATTCATCTTTAAAAGATTTAATTTTAGTATTACTAATAATATCTATTAAATATAAACTTAAAAATAATTTAGTTATTTCACTTGGTTGGATAGAAAAATTAAATATACTGAGCCAACATTTAGCTCCATTAGTACTTTTACCTACAAATAATACTAATAATAATAACAATAAAGATAATATATAACCATACTTAGCATAATGAAATATTTTATTTAATTTTAATTTATATAATATAAATATTACAATATATCCCAAAGTAAACCATATTAATTGTTTATAAAATACATTCTCATAAATACTACTAATTAAAGGAGCATTATACATATTTAAAAGACTTATTATATTTAAAATAAGTATACATATAAATAATAATATATTTTCTTTCTTTAATATTTTCATATTATTATTATGGTTCATGTTTAGTTATTTATCATAAAATATTTTATAGGGGGTTATATATGAAAGATTTACCAAGAGTATATGCAGGGGTAGTTAAGGATGTTCATAATACACAAGAAGTATTTTATGGAGGCAATCGAGGTATCAATAAAGGTTATGATCATTTAACCATAATAAAAAAAATTAATAATATTTTTAAAGATTCTTCGCATGTATATAAAAGTAGAGTTAGAATAACTTTTAATGATCATGAAGAAGAAAAAGTAATTGTAGGAAGAAATAGTACTAATTTAATAACTATTAATGGTGAATTAATTAAAATAATAGATATTTTAGATATTGAAAGAATTTAATTGTTTTGCTATGATTATAGTATGAAAAAAGAAGATATCAAGTATTTAGTTATATTTATAATATTAATAGTATTGATTTTAAGTGTATTTATATATGATTGTTATAAAAATAGAATGATTGAAGTTGATCGAAAAGTAGACTATATATTTAATTACTATTCATATCCAGAAGCTTTAAATAATTCTCAAGATTTATTTTTTAAGGCAATAGATATTTTAGATATTAATAATTTAGTATTAGAAAAAGATAAAATATATAGTATTAAAAATTATAATAAGTATCAAAAAATTTTAAATTTTAATGAAGTTACTAATGTTCTTTCTCATGAAGAAGTCCAAAAGTATATGGATCTAAAAAAAATAATCTACTTTGAAGATAATTATTATATAGAATCTTATAAAGAAGAATATAATCAAGATTATATAGGAAGTATGATTGACTTAATTAATTATGATAATGATAATATATATTTAACCGCTACTAATTATTATTGTCACAATTATGATTATATCGGACTTCTAAATAACAAACCTGATTGTGATTATACTTCGAATGTTATTACATTTACAGTAGGAATGGAAAATAATAATTTAAGAATAAATGATATTTCTAATATCGTAAAAGTAATCAAATAAAAAAAATATATTAAACTATTTCGTCAATATATTTTTTTAATTGCTTAGCTCTAGCATCAAAAATAATTTTTAATTGATTATCAATCTCCACTATTCCTTTAGCACCGAGTCTTTGAATAGCATCTTTGTTTACAATACTAACATCTCTTAGTATTACTTTAAATCTACTCATATTACATTCAGCATTAATAATATTATCTTTACCACCTAAGTATTCAATTAACTTATTTTCTTTAATAGCAAAGTCTTTTCTAGTTAACTTTAACGCTACCGCTAAGATAATTAAGATAACTATAGCGATAATAATATATTGCAATACTGGATTCAAATTAAATCACCCAATAAAATTATACTACATATATTATCTTTTTAAAAGAGGTACTATTTTAAAAATTAAACATAAATTATTAATGAGAATGAAAGGGTGAAATGATGAATAATAATAATTCAAATACAAATAGTTCTGGAAATTGTATTAATGAAATATTAAGTATTATTTTAGTATTACAAGAAAATGCTTGTCCAGAGAATTCATTAGATACTTGTGATAGACCAATGTTAGGTGGCGGAAGTAATTGCCTTGTTTGTAATACTAGACCAGTAATGCTTTATACTTGTGGTGGCAACGGTACACCATGGAGTATGCCAATTACTAAAGATGTCACAACTAATTGTAGTGGAGCACCATTAAATGCCACTTGTTCAACGGTATTTAGAGTAGAAAAAATTGAAGGAAATTGTTGTACATTTAGAGTTTTAGCAGAAAATACTGATCCAACTAGTTTATATCCATATCAAACAACAAACTCATTCTTTACAATGGATTGTAGTTGTCTATGCGCTATTAGATG